>CALVDU010000021.1 GCA_944326375.1 uncultured Bacteroidales bacterium
TCCGGTGTCCTGGAACATTGCGGAGACTGCCGAAATCACTTTCTCGTCGGATGACATGCCTGGCGGCCCGTGGACAAACCAGACCATGAGACTTGCCGTTGATGCGGATGTGGACATGAATGGAGCATCTATAGCATCCGTGATTGAAGGCTTCGGTACAAGAGGAAACTATGAGCCGGTGGAATGGGTTGTCTTCGTTTCCGAAAAGCAGCATTCTCTGCCGGACGGCAGTTCATTTTCCGGAACCGTAAACATAAAATTCAAGACAGGTTCCGAAAATATCCGTACAAACCTTTCGTATTTTGTCGGGGAAACGTACTGCAGCAACTATACTGACAACGGCCTCGACACCTATGTCATCCAGGACAAGGTTTTTGAGACTACGGGCGGCAGCAATGACCTCATAGACTATACTGTGGCAAAATATACCTACGTCACTCCTGATATGTTCACATGGGAAGATATCGTCGCATTCAATTATGACGTGAATGTGGAGATTAACGGGGAACCGTCATCCCTCAAGGATGCTGATGCTGTATATTTCATAGGTACGGCATATTACGGAGACCAGACCGTGACTGTCGATGAAATCAGCGAAAAGACCCTTATGCTCAAGGAGGATAATCTCTGGAAGAAGTACATGTATCCGCATGAATATTTCAACATTCCGGCAGGCACGAAGATAGACAAGATTGAATTTCATCTGACGAATGCCGACAAGAGCATCAATTTGGCGAATCCTGACGGAAGCGAGATTTCATGGGCTGAAACTTATACGGGCGAGTAAATGAGACGTATTCATTTTGCGGTAATTTTAGGGTTTTGTGTGCAGGCTCTCTGTGCAGGGGCAGCCTGTGCACAAAACCTTGAAATACCACCGATATTCAGTTCAGGAATGGTGCTTCAGCAGCAGGCTGACGTTACCCTGTGGGGACGTGCTGATGCAGGGGCAGAAGTTTCGGTGAAGACAACCTGGACTCCGGGAAAACTCCGTGCGACAGCAGAGGAGGACGGAAAGTGGTATGTCAAGGTCGCCACTCCGCAGGCGGGATATGACCCTCAGACAATCGAGTTCAAGTGCGGAAAAGAGACCGTGGAACTTACGGATGTCCTCATCGGAGACGTGTGGTTTCTCGGTGGCCAGAGCAACATGCAGATGGACTTCAGGGGAAATCCTGACCAGCCAACGGAAAACGCTCAGCGTATCCTTTCGGAGTGCACACACAAGGGCATACGCCTGTTCAGGGTGAACAACGGATATTCTCTTGAGCCGTCGGACACATTGGACACTGATGCGGCGTGGACGTATGCCGACCCTGAAAATGTCAAGAAATTCAGCGTCGTAGGCTATGTTTTCGGCGAACGCATACATAGTTTTACGGATATTCCGATTGGTCTTGTGCTGTCGGCGCATGGCGGTTCTGTGGCTGAGGCATGGCTGGACAGGGATGTCCTTGAGGAATTCGGTGAATTTGACCTTGACCTGAAAAAGGAGGAAATGGACCCTATTTGGTATGCAATGGACCCTATGGTCCTGTATAACAAGATGCTTGCACCGATGCTGCCTCTTACGGTAAAGGGCATAATATGGTATCAGGGGGAGTCCAACGTGTCCCGCCCCGAACAGTATTCCCGCCTTTTCCCTCTGCTGATAGACACATGGAGAACAAAATACTTCAAGAATCCGGATTTGCCGTTCTTCTATGTGCAGATTGCACCGCATGAATATCAGGACGGCTCCAATTCGGCAGAATTGAGAGAAGTCCAGTTGAAGACAATGGACAAGGTGGCGAATACGGGTATGGCTGTTACCCTTGATGTCGGAGAGAGGAATGTGATACATCCGGCCAAGAAGGAAGTTGTCGGGGAGAGGCTGTCTTATTGGGCATTGAACAAGGTATATGGCCAGGAGGCAATCGAATGCCGAGGACCGGAGTTCAAGTCAATGGAAGTGAAGAACGGACATGCCTACCTAAAGTTCGACTATGCCCCGAACGGTCTTTCATTCTTCGGAAACGAGCCGGAAGGCTTTGAGGTGGCTGGCGAAGACAGAGTCTTTCATCCTGCAAAAGCCCGCATAGTGCCTTCGTTCTGGGGAAATGAGGGGCTTGAAGTGTGGAGTGACGAAGTGCCTGAGCCCGTTGCAGTAAGATACGGATATACCAATTATGTTAAAGGCACACTCTACAACAATGCCGGTCTTCCGGCCTCTTCCTTCCGCACGGACAACTGGTAAAAACTGAATTTATAAATTGTTGAATAATGAAAAAACAGGAATTTATTTTGTCTTTGTTGTTGGCGGTTCCGGCTGCCGGACTGTTTGCATCATGTGCAGGCAACACGTCTGAAAGTCCTTATCCTGCAGTGGTGGACGAGGAATTCACGAAATTCTACAACCGGGATTCCGGCGGCGTGACATCTTCGGACGGCACGATTTCCATTCTCCTTGATGACGGAAGTTCCGTCTTCATGACAGGAGACTGCTTCATCGGGGATGTTGTTGACGGAAAGAGGAATCATGAAGAACAGATGCTCCACAATTCCCTGATCCACATAAGTGCTGACGGCAAACATCTCGGTTCTATATTGGGAGGAACGCCGGATGCTCCCAATACTCTTTGTGTTCCTATGGAGGCAGATACGGCAAAATGTGCATACTGGTATTGGCCGGGACACGGATATCAGGAAGGTTCAAAACTTTTCCTGTACATGACGAAATTCTACCAGGGCGGAGAAGGCCAGTGGGGCTTCCGTTATGACGGTGTTGACGTAGTCACTATCAACATGAATGACTGGTCTGTGGAATCCATAGAAGAAGTGTATGACGAGAAATGTCCTGTGCACTGGGGCAACTGCGTTATGGAGGATGACGGCTACTATTATATTTACGGTACGCGTTCCGGAGACAGAAATCCTGCAGAATTGTGCGTGTCAAGGGCAAAATTTGACGGAAATGCAGGGAAAATGGGACAGCCTGAATATTTTGACGGCAAGGCATGGAGCGCAGACTCCACGGCTGCAGTCGGATGCGAAGGCCTCGACGTTTCCGTTTCCGAGCAGTTCTCCGTATTCAGGTACAAGAACAAATATGTCCTGCTTACGCAAAGACGTGCCCAGCAGGCAGGGGACATCTATTCTTATATAGCGGATTCCCCTACAGGCCCGTGGTACAACAAGAAACTTCTTTATGAGACCCATGAGCAGGTGGAAAAGACATGGCTCTTTACCTACAATGCGATGGCACATCCGCAGTTCACCAACGACAAGAATGAACTTCTGATATGCTACAACATTAACAGTTACGATACTACTTCGATATATGATGATGTGAACGAGTATCGACCTGTCTTTCTGCGTGTTCCGATGAAAGTGATTCTGAAGAAATAGCCATGAAAAGGTTTCTGGCAGCAATATTTCCTTTGCTCGTGTCGTGCGGCGTAAACGAGGGGATTGTCATTGATGATACGATGACAGACCTGCTGTGCCCTCCCGGCAAGGACATATTCTCGGGCTCGGACGGAGCCATTTCCGTGCCGGTCGGCAAGGACACGAGCGTATGGTTTTTCGGGGATGCGTTTATGGGAGAGGTTCATGGGAATACCCGCGATTCGCTGACAAGTCCTT
>CALVDU010000022.1 GCA_944326375.1 uncultured Bacteroidales bacterium
TATCAGGGGTCTTTTCGCAGCCGCATATCAGCAATGCAATTGGTAGTACAAGTGTTATTATGCGTTTCATAATTTTTATCGGTTATTCGCAAAAATATCCTTTCCTGTCGTCTCGAACGGAGCGCAAGGCACGCAGTTACCACTACGTGCTTTGCACTCCGGCCGATATGACAGTACTGCAAGACGCCGCTCTAATTGAGGTGATGCGTCTCGAATGTCTGGTCTTCAGACACGCTGCTCAGGTCTTCAAGATTGTTGTCGAGCATGTACTTGAAGAAATAAGCGTAGGTAACGATGGCCCTGTGGGCACTGAAGCATCCGTAATATCCTGCAAGCTGTCCGGCAGCATATCCGCACATGTTGGATATTGAGCCGTTGTTTATAGGATAGTTGGTACTCCTCTGTGCGAAATTGTCGAGGATGTTCATCTTCACGAGTTCTTTACCGTCTGCAGTGCTCGGATCTCCCATCCTGAGGCCGCCGCCGTTTCCGGTCGTGACATTGCCTGCCGCAGTGGATCCGCTTTCATTGTAAGGTGATGATCCCCAAATGTACTGGTGTGTTCCCGGAATGGCGTCGGACATGGTTGCCGCCGGCTCTACGGTTTCGAATGTGCCGTTTCCGCCTGTAGTGCTGTTTCCGTCATATCCGCGCAGGAGCAGATAGGAACGCATGGCTATTTCAAGCATGTCTGCTGTACCGAATGTCGTCTCGCCGACGGTGATTGTGGTTTCCAATGGAATATAGTGGGCGTTCTCCACGTTCAGTGATACATTCTCACCTTCCGTCACTTCTCCCGGACCTTCGACATAGTTGACTGTTCCTACTGTCTCTTCCCATACGTCAAGGACTTTTACATATTCGGTAGCAAAATCCTTGATGGTGTAGGCCGACGGGGCTGATGCCTGCGTGATTTCCACGTTCACCGTTGTCGTTCCGTCAGTAAATACGACAGTTGCGCTGCGTGCCACGGAAGTATTGGCTTCTACCTTGATGGAAACTGGCGTCCATTCCGTGCTGACCCCACCGGTAGCCGGTTCTATGGTCACCCATGATTCGCTGCAGGTAGCAGTCCATTGGGCTTCGGTAGATATTACGTTGACAGTCTTTGCCTCCTCAGCTGCTGAGTAGTTGAGAGTAGAGACATCCAACCTCAGGGAAGCCTGTGTCAGTACAGGATCATAGAAAAGGACTGTCGTGAATGTCTGGTCAGGAGAAATGCCTTTTGCATCGGAAAGTCCGTTTTCAAGCATGTACTTGAAGAAGTGTGCATATGTAAGCAATCCTCTCTGTGCACTGAAGCATCCGTAATAGCCTGCCAGCTGTCCGTCTGCATATCCGCACATGTTCGGGATAAGCATGTCGTAATTCCACGGATAGTTCACCGCCCTTTGGGCAAAGTTGTCGAGAATGTCTGTCTTCACGAGTTCGATACCGTCAGCAGTAGCGGCGTTGCCCATTCTGAGTTCACCGCCGTTGCCGGTATGTCCGCCTCCCGGAGATGTAGTACCGGCTTCGTTGAACGGAGCGTCACCCCAGTTGTAGGAATTGGTCTGCGGTATTGTGCTGGCCATCGTGTAGCCGTCGAGCGGTTCGAATGTGCCGTTTCCGGCCGTAATGCTGGTACCGTCATATCCTCTCAGAAGCAGGTACGAGCGCAGGGCTATCTCGAACATCTCCTCCGTACCATAGGTGTTGTTCCCGACCGTAATGGTGGTCTCCAACGGCACGTAATGTGCGTCCTCCTTGTCAAATTCCTCGTATGTCGGATCTGTAGTGGCGCCTATGCCGGTCACGTAATTGACTGTTCCCACTGTCTCTTCCCAGATGTCAAGGATCTTCACATACTCGGTAGCGAAAGCCTCGATAGTAGGGGCAGGGGAAGTGTAGTCCGCCGATACGCTTTCCGGCATTGCACCGTCGGCTGCGTAAGCTGCTATCGCCCTTGCAAAGCATACGGTAGCCCTGTTCGTAGAGAAGGCGAGAGCTTCGCCGCTCCTGTAGAAAATGGTCTGGTTAGGCACCGTGCCGTTTTCGGCCATTGCCGCCATCATCCTGTCGGCGACATTTCCGAGGTCTTCGGTATTGCCTTCGTTTTCAGGACCGTTGAATACGGCGATTTCATCGGCATCGTAACTGTCCCTTTCAGGGTGTTCTGCTGCCTTGTAACTCAACACTTCGATATCTGCAGTATTGCCGTCCCTTATGCTTACAAGCAGTTTTGCCATGGCATACTGGTATTGTGGAGTAGTAAGTACGGTACCTGAAACAGTAAGTTGTTCCGGTATCGTCGTAGTCGATTCCCATTCGGCGTACATGTCCGCGATGGCTTCAACAAGGGCTGCCTGCGTAAATGTTCCTACGCTTTTGGCCGGTTCTTCGGGTTCAAGTTCATTTTTGTCTTTGCAACCCGTGAACAGCATTGCCGTTGCCAGTATAGGCAACATGAATAACTTGACTTTTTTCATAATACTTTTAGTTAAACGTGTTATGTTCAATTTTTTCGTTTTCCGCAATTACTCAAGGACCAGATCGTTCACATCGGGGAATGTTCCGAGCGCATAGCGGAAAAGCACCACGCCCGAGACGCCTGTCCCGATGAAATTGTCGCAGTCCGACCGTATGGTTCCGGCATCAAGACCGCGTACGGAAGTCCCTGCATAGTCGTAAGTCTGCAACCCGGCCCATACCTGTGCATCCGTGGCGCCGGCGAAGTTCTTTGCCATGCTCTGACACCAGCTCCCCCCATAAGCGACCCCGCCGCTCTGGTACCGGTATATCATCGGCATCAGCACATGTATGTATTTTCCCATTTGGGATGCATCCTGGCCGTAATAATAGGCTGCGTTGTTCTCTGCCATCAGGGCTGCAGAAAGGATTATCCCTTCCCCGCGGGCATCCATAGCTTCCCTTATCTGACGGCAGAACTCGGTCACGGCCCCCACAGCCGTCACTTCAGGGGACGGATTATGGTTCGGCGCCGTACCTCCGAAACGGATGTAGTCGAGATGTATGCCCTGTACGCCCCATTCGTCGATGTAGGCGTTTGCCTTAGCGATGATGTCATCGAAAAGTTCCTGATCATAGCGGTTCTCTTCATCGATTACCGGGCTCACCCAATTGCCGTTGCTGTAGAAACACTGTATCCATCCGTGGACCAT
>CALVDU010000023.1 GCA_944326375.1 uncultured Bacteroidales bacterium
CAATACTGTAGCCATTTCACTGCTGAGCATTCTGGCATTACTGCCTGTTATTACAAGATTCTTTCCCATCCTATATAATTCACTGACCCACAAATCCCACGCTTCAAGGTTCTGGACCTCGTCCAAAAGGATATATTCATACCCGGGATAGACATCATCCAGCATCCGCATGACCAGGTCCGCATCCCATGCTTCCAGCAGTTGATAATTGTCAAAGTTCAAGTAGGCAAAGTTCTTGTCCCGCAGCATCAGTAATGCCTGTGTAGACTTGCCTGCTCTTCGGGGGCCTGTTATCAGTTTGATCAGATGGCTGCTCAATAACAAATCTGCATCTTGGATACTCTTACGTATCAAATACGGGCGAGACATCAGTTCATCACGTTCTTTGCGCTGATTTAGAATGATTGTTTTCATCTCCATATTGTTATTCAAGAGCAATATTACTATTTTTTATTCAAACAGCAATGCCTATTGCATAAAATATGCGCTATTTTATGCAGTACAGAATCACTATTGAGTAAAAAATCAAGTCAGTCTGTCTATTTCATTAACTTCATTCCTTATGTATGCCATACCGTCTGTCCTGCCGAAGATTACCGCTTTTGAAAATGGACGGTTAGTATTGTGCGGCAGACAGAGTTGTTTTGTGGAAGTCAGCCGGTGAATGTCCCATATGTCACAAGCCCTCTTGCCGTCATGCCTGTATTTCTGAATATTTTGTTTCTTTTTGGCCGGCAGCAAGTATGGGGTATTCCTTGACGAGTTTTTGTCTCAACTCATCAGGTGTCTGCTGTATTGTCTGACCTATGCAGATTTGCGGAATGGCTGCAAGCAAAAAATATAAAAGCAAAATTCTCATGGCGGCAAATTAAATAATTTTTATTCTTTTTCGGCATTTTGATATTCGGGAAATAACAGTTATTTTTGGTTTCCGGAACGGACGGATTGTAACCGTGCTGAAAATTGTTGTATTTATGGTAATATGCAGTTTTGATGAATAGGGTATTGCGAGCGGTATTGGGAGCATTTCTGTATTTTTTCAGCATTACGGTCTGCATTGCGTCAGCGTCGCAGACCGCATTGGCGTCAGCCGGAGTTTTGCAGGTTGAGGAAAAGAGGGATTCATTGCAGGCAACGAAGCCGTCAGTCGTGGAGAAGCAGGACAGCATCGTTGAGGCAAAAATTTCCGCAGGAAAATATGTTGAGGAAGCAACCCGCAGCCAGACAGGACATAAACGCCTCGAAGAAGTGGATTTCATCTACGGGAACGTGGTATTCAGCTCTCCCGACCTCATAAAGGCAATTCAGAATCTTCCGGGCGTGAATTCAGGGACGGAACTCATGTCAGGCCTGTATGTCCACGGCGGGGAAGGCTCCGACAATCTTTTCCTTCTGGACGGAGTCCCCATGTATCAGATAAGCCATCTCGGCGGCCTTTTTTCGTCATTCAATACGGATGTGGTGGAACACCTTGATTTCTACAAGAGCGGATTTCCTGCAAGATATGGCGGCAGGATGAGTTCCGTGGTGGATGTCACGACCCGCAACGGCGATTTCAATGAATATAAGGGAACATTCATGATTGGCCTTATCGACGGGAGACTTCAGTTCGAAGGACCTATTGTCAGGGGGAAGACATCCTTCAATGTAGCCGTCAGGCGAAGCTGGCTGGACGCAGTGCTTGTCCCTGTCATCGCATTGGCAAACAGGAACAACACGGAAGGGGAGACCATTGGCGGCACATACGCATTCTATGACATAAATGCCTCCGTCGCACACAAGTTCAGCGACGACAATATCCTGTCCCTCAAATTCTACCACGGCCGTGACAAGCTGAAGCTGAAACTGGACACACAACAGACTTCGTCCGTTTATGGGGAAGGGGAGACAAAGACCGTCCACGACACAACCAATCTTCACACAGACGTGGCATGGGGAAACACGCTTGCGTCATTGGACTGGAAATACAGGATACGTGACAACCTGAAAATGAGGACAATGCTGTATTATACGGGCAGCAGCGCAGATGTCCGCTATTTTTGGCGCAACAAGGAGTTTGACGGAGTCATGACCGACAACTCGGTTGACGAGACCAACTATTCCAGAATCAATGATGTGGCCCTGAATGCAGATTTCAGCTGGCTGCCGCATAGTACACACGATGTCCGCTTCGGCGCATCTTACCAGTTCCACATATACAGGCCTTCAAGGCAGAGCCTTGCGACAAGCAATGGCGTCCAGGATGAGCAGTCTTCGTCCCTGCACTATCTCGGCAACGAATTTTCGCTTTATGCGGAGGATGAAATGACATTTTGGGAAAGGATGTCCTTGAATCTTGGTCTGAGATATGCCATGTACGGCGTTTCCGGCAAGGTCTGGAACAGGGTAGAGCCGAGGGCGGCACTGAGCGTGGAATGCTGCAACGGAGTGGATTTCAAGGTGTCATATACTGAAATGAACCAGTTTGCGCATCTGATTTCGACGACATACCTTGACATTCCGACAAATTGCTGGCTTCCGTCCACGTCAAAGATTGCCCCGATGCACTCCAGACAGGTCGCCGGAGGGATATATTGCAGGCTTCCGCACAATTTCCGGCTGAATGTCGAGGGCTGGTACAAGACTATGGACAACATTCTGGAATATTCCGGAGCAAATTCGCTTTTCCCTCCGCTCGATACATGGGAAAGCTCATTCAACAAGGGGAAAGGCCGCTCTTACGGGCTTGAAACCGAATTCGGCTGGCGTTCAGGAAAGGTTGCCCTGACGGCATATTACACCCTTTCGTGGAGTCAGCGGAAGTTCGACGACATCTGGACCGACTGGTATTCGCACAGGCATGACAACAGGCATAAATTTACCATTATGGGCAACTGGAAGGTCAGCAATGTCGTAGACCTTTATGCTTCATGGAATTACAACAGCGGTGGCTGGATGACCGTTGCCACGCACATTTACAATCCCGGAGAAGTGTTCGACAGGATATATACCAAGCCGAACAATGTCAATCTTCCTGACTATCATCGGCTTGACCTGGGCGCAAATTTCCGGTGGTCCTCGAAGAAGGGGCTGAAACATATATGGAACATAGGCATTTACAATGCATACTGCAGGAAGAATGTCGTGTTTGTCGCCGTAAACGAAAGGGACGACAAGAGCCTGTACGGCACAGGAAGGGCAATTTTCCCCATAATCCCGTCATTCAGTTATACATTGAAATTCTGAAAAATGAGAAAAATCTGCCATATATTCACATTTCTTTGCCTTATGGCGTTCACGTCATGCGAAGTGGAGTTCGATTTCAAGGAACTTGACGGTGCGCCGCTGTTCCTGCTGGACGGAAACATAAAAACCGAGCCGGACAGCCCTTCGACAAGCAATTTTCAGATGTATCTGTATGCTGTGCCGTCCGCTGCCGGCGAGCGTGAATTCAGCGAAGAGGCAAGATGTACGCTCAAAGTTTACAAGAATTCGGAACTCATTGACACGAAGCCGGACATTACGATAGCATCTTTTTACGGGCTCATCGCCGAGGAATATCCCGTAAATGTCGGGGACGAAATCAGGGTTACAGCCGAGTCTGACGGCTTTCCTGCGGCATCGGCAACGACCGTCATCCTTCCGCCGCCTCCTGCCGCGGAAGCTTCATGTTCAATGGAGGGCGGCAATCTGAAAATCCGTGTTTCTTTTGAGGACAATGCTGATTCTGATGATGCATACGCCCTGTGCTTCAGGAAGATTTTCAGCAAAAGTGCGCCACTTGAATGGCAGGTGGGCACTTCTCTTGACCTGTCTTTCGAAAACTCGTCCGCCTCGTCAATTTTGGACATAGGCCCTTTCGATGTGTCCTGGGAAGACTCTGGCCGGTACTACGGCATTTTTGACGACGGTTTCAACGGCAGCCGCAAGGAGTTTGAGGTCACTGCGCCGTTCGACCCTGCCTCCGGTGACGGAGACCCTTATTTCCGCGTTGAGTTACAGCGCATTTCTCATGAAAGGCTGCGCTACGAAATCGCCTGCCGGGACAAAGGGAGCAATGCTCTCGGATTCATAGGGCTTGCGCCCGTCACCTTTGCCTACACCAACGTTGCAGGCGGCTCCGGCTGCTTCTCCAGCGTAAACTCCGGCTTTACAGGCTGGGTGAAAGTCTCCGGCGAAGATTAGATTCTTGCCGGTCTTCATGCCGGTCCCGAAAGAATTTTTGGAAAAATCCAAAACAGTTTCTTATCTTTGCGCCGGTTTTTCTGAAAATACAGGAGAATGCGCAGGAATTGCAAAGAAGTATTGACAGTATTCATTGCATTGGTACTCACCGGAATGGCGGTGCGTACGCTGTCGCATGACTGTAGCAGGATGGAAATTCCGGAGCAGGCGGCCCGAGGGGGCCTGTCAGGGATAACTTTCCTGAATGCGGGAACACAGGGCCATGATGATCTCATGGAACTCACATCGTCGGCGATGTCAGCAGTATGGGGCATGCAGTATCACAAGACTTCAGGTCTGGGCAGATCCGCCTGCTGCTCAGTTTTGCAGTTCCCCGTTTCTTCGCCCTTGCCGTTTGTCAGCATCTCCCAGGCAAGGAGACACCATCCTGACAACTGCATTTACATGCTGGAAAAAATAGTCATTTAGTTTCCGGGAAACGGACAGCGTCCGTCCCGCTCTTTCGCAACGGTTCTCTCCGGAGGCTCCCGTGAACGTTACCGTTGTGTCCTTTCTGTTTTTGAATCGATGATTAAATTATGATGTCATGAACTTTGTATTACTGGTAGTTGTGATTGTCATCGCCATCGCATTGGTTGCCCTGGCACTCGGAATCGCAAAGGCGATAGCCCCGAGGTCGTATAATCCGCAGAAGGGGGAGGCCTACGAATGCGGAATCCCGACGAGAGGAAAATCGTGGATGCAGTTCAAGGTCGGCTATTATCTTTTTGCGATCCTTTTCCTGATGTTTGACGTGGAAACGGTCTTTCTCTTCGCCTGGGCCGTCGTGGTTCAGGACCTCGGGGTGTTCGGGCTCGTGAGCGTCCTGTTTTTCCTGCTCATACTCGTGCTCGGCCTTGCATACGCATGGAAGAAAGGTGCTTTGGAATGGAAATAAATTGTTGAAGGATGGGAAGAAAAATCAATATAAAGTCGATGAGCCGCGAGGACTTCAACGACAACGAATACATTGACGAATTGGTGCGAGAACTCAGGGAAAACGGCACCAATGTAGTGGTAGGCTGCCTTGACGACGTGATCCAGTGGGGACGCAGCAACAGCCTCTGGCCGCTGACTTTCGCAACGAGCTGCTGCGGCATCGAATTTATGGCCGTGGGTGCAGCCCGTTACGACTTTGCCCGGTTCGGGTTTGAAGTTGCAAGGGCTTCGCCACGACAGGCAGACTTCATAATGGTCGCAGGTACAATCACATACAAGATGGCGCCTGTGCTCAAGCGGTTGTATGACCAGATGGCGGACCCGAAATATGTCGTCGCTACAGGTGGCTGTGCGATAAGCGGAGGCCCTTTCAAGAAATCCTACCATGTGGTGCAGGGCGTAGACAAGATACTTCCTGTCGATGTCTATATCCCGGGATGCCCTCCGCGTCCGGAGGCAATGCTCTACGGTCTGATGCAACTGCAGCGCAAGGTCAAGGCAAGACGCTTTTTCGGAGGCGAGAACAGGAGCATCAGCGCCAAGGAATATGAAAGGCTGATGGCGGAGGACACCAACAAGATTGAGGACAACGAAGGTTATGACGAATCAGGACTTGCTTAAGACCGACTTAAAGAAGTTTTGGCTTAAAAACGGCTTTACATGGAAATAAAGGACAAAATTACGGCAATCGAGCCTGAAGCAAAATATTCTCCGGAAGGCGACGGATGCATTGTCATTCCGGCTGACTCCTTCCGGAATGTGGCAGAGAAACTCAGGCATGAATACGGCTTCGATTTCCTGCGCAGCCTGACCGGTGTTGACTGGGGCGAGGAAGGGATCGGCTGCGTCTATCATATCGAGAACACTTCCACTGGCGAAAACGTGGTGCTGAAGACATCGGTGCCATACAGGGACAACACATGCCTCCCGTCGGTGCATGACCTTTGGAAGGGGGCCGGCTTCAATGAAAGGGAAGCATACGACTATCTGGGAATCAAGTTCATAGGTCATCCTGACCTGAGACGGCTTTATCTCAGGGAAGACTGGGAAGGCTACCCTCTGCGCAAGGATTATGACATGGCTTCGAATCCTCTGAACATGGAGAATGAGGTGTCAACAGACGAGGCTCCGACTTACGAACTTACGAAAGACGGCAGTTTCATCCTCAAGAGGCACCCGCTCATCGAGGAGGAAGAGTACATCATCAACATAGGCCCGCAGCATCCTGCAACACACGGTGTCCTCCGCTTCAGGGTTTCCCTCGAAGGAGAAATCATCAAGAAAATAGACGTGCACTGCGGATATATCCACAGGGGCATCGAGAAGATGTGCGAGTCTCTCAATTACAGGCAGACTCTCGCCCTTACGGACCGCCTCGACTATCTCGGGGCCTCCCAGAACCGCCATGCCCTCTGCATGTGCATAGAAAAGGCTATGGGCATCGAAGTTTCCGAGAGAATCCAATATATAAGGACGATAATGGATGAACTGCAGAGGATTGACTCCCACCTGCTGTTCTTCTCCTGCCTGTGCATGGACATGGGTGCTCTTACGGCTTTCTTCTACGGGTTCAGGGACAGGGAAAAGGTTCTCGACATACTTGAGCAGACGACAGGAGGCCGCCTCATACAGACATACAACACGATAGGAGGCGTACAGGCCGATATCCATCCGGATTTTGTCTCAGGCATCAAAAAGTTCATAGCATACATGCGGCCCATGCTCCGTGAATATCACGAGGTGTTCACCGGCAATGTGATAGCGCAGCAGAGGCTCAAGGGCACAGGCGTGCTGACCCGCGAGGATGCCATTTCATTCGGCGCCACGGGAGGTACAGGAAGAGCCTCGGGCTGGGCCTGCGATGTGCGCAAGAGACATCCGTACGCCATGTACGGCAAGGTGGACTTCAAGGAAATCCTGTTCTCGGAGGGAGACTGCTTCGCCCGCTATATGGTAAGGATGAAGGAGATAGAGGAGAGCATGAACATATTGGAGCAGCTGGTTGACAACATTCCTCAGGGGGAATGGCAGATGAAGGTGCCTGCAGTGATAAAACTCCCTGCCGGAAGCTGGTATTCAGCCGTCGAAGGCAGCAGAGGAGAATTCGGCGTGTACCTCGAGAGCCGCGGGGACAAGTCTCCGTACAGGCTGAAGTTCCGCTCCACAGGGCTTCCGCTCGTGTCTTGCATTGACACGATTTCCAGAGATGCCAAAATTGCCGACCTCATCGCCATAGGAGGCACGTTGGACTATGTGGTCCCGGACATAGACAGGTAATTGCAAACGATGCTAACAGTAACGCTATATGTTTGATTTCAGTGTAGTTACAAGTTGGATACATGCGCAGTTGACTTCGGTGATGCCGGTCGGTCTTGCTGTATTCATCGAATGTGCGGTAATCGGGGTATGTCTTCTGCTGATGTACGTCGTGATAGCCGTGATAATGATTTACATGGAACGCAAGGTCTGCGCTGCGTTCCAGTGCCGCCTCGGTCCTGTAAGGGTCGGACCTTGGGGAACGGTGCAGGTGATATGCGACGTGTTCAAGATGCTGACGAAGGAGATAATCATCATCCGGCATTCCGACAAGTTCCTTTATAATCTTGCGCCTTACATAGTGATAATCGCTTCCGTACTGGCATTCTCCTGCATCCCGATCAACAAGGGCATGGAGATTCTGGACTTCAACGTGGGAGTGCTCTTCCTCATCGCTGCATCCTCAATCGGCGTAGTGGGAATCCTCCTGGCGGGTTGGAGTTCTAACAGCAAGTATTCGCTGATAGGAGCGATGAGAAGCGGAGCGCAGATGATCAGTTACGAACTGTCCATAGGGCTTTCCATTCTCACGATAGTCGTTCTGACAGACACGATGCAGTTCTCTGAAATCGTCGAAAGGCAGGCCGACGGCTGGTTCATCTTCAAGGGCCACATTCCTGCCCTGATTGCCTTCGTGATCTACCTGATTGCGGGCAATGCTGAGGTCAACAGGGGGCCGTTCGATCTTCCGGAAGCCGAATCAGAACTTACGGCAGGCTACCATACGGAATATTCCGGAATGCATTTCGGATTCTTCTATGTGGCGGAATTCGTCAACCTGTTCATAATTTCGGCTATAGCGGCGACCATATTCCTGGGAGGATGGATGCCTTTGCATATTCCGGGGCTTGACGGGTTCAACGCCGTCATGGACTGGATTCCGGGCTTCGTCTGGTTTTTTGCCAAGGCATTCTTCGTGGTGCTTCTCCTGATGTGGATAAAATGGACC
>CALVDU010000024.1 GCA_944326375.1 uncultured Bacteroidales bacterium
GAACTGATTGTCGATGACCAGATGTGGACGCTGCCGAAATACCGCGAACTCCTGTTCGTGAGGTAGCCGTCCTTTCGTTGTCCCGACTACAACGGAGATACCTCTGTAACACTAACGGCAGCGGAATGTAGCCCGACCTGAAAAACGGTCTCGCTTCCCATTCCGCTGCTTTTTGTTCTCCCGACCGCAACGACGCAGATTATGTGAGGACTTTCGAGTCTCGCAGGTAACGCAGCAGGCAGCCCGTTTTCACACCCCGGAACCGGAACGGGGATGGCAAGCAATAATAGTCCCCTGCCACACCCTGCTATCCACATGAGTATATATCTCCGTGGTAAGGATGCTCTCATGCCCGAGCATCTCCTGCACGGCACGCAGATCAGCACCATTCTCAATCAGATGTGTCGCAAAGGAATGCCGGAAGGTATGAGGGGAAATGCTTTTATAAACCCCTGCTATGGCAGCCTGACGTTTCACCATGTTGAACACAGACACCCTCGACAGCCTCTTCCCCCTGAAATTGAGGAACACGACGTCGTCATCGGAAGGGTCTGCAGGATGAGGACGTACTGACATATAACGTTCAAGTGCAGACTTGGCCATGCCGCCGAGAGGTACCAGCCTTTCCTTGTTTCCTTTTCCGATGACCCTTACGAAATCCTCGGAAAAGAAAATGTCCGAAATCCTCAGCCCGACAGCCTCCGACACACGCAGACCGCAGCCGTAAAGCACCTCGAGGATTGCCCTGTCACGAATTCCTGTCCAGTCCTTTTCCTCGACTGAAGACATTATTCTGTCCACCTCATCCACGGACAACACGTCGGGCAGTTTGCGCCCCGGCTTGGGTGAATCGACCTTGTCGCATGGGTTTGACATTATTTTCCCTTCGAGCAGGAGATAACCGAAAAAGGAGCGGAGAGAACTCAAAATTCTTGCCTGCGTCCTCTTGGAAATCTGCGGTCTCTCAGAAAAATAAGCGACAATGTCCTCCGAAGAAACTTCCTGCGGAGGACATTCCAGATTCTCAAAAAATGACCGGAGATCTGCAAGATAGGAGGAAACGGTGTTTTCCGACATCGACCTCTCTATCCTGAGATAGTCCCGGTATTCGTCCAGAAGACTGCCGGTCATGTTACAGGGTGGCGTATTTCTTGCCGTATTCCATCATCTGGCCCACATAGTCGTCGGTATACTCAATCCTGTAATCTACGACCTGCCCGTTCTTTTCCACAGGCACGATTTCAGGATTCACGAAACCGCCGTAAGGCTTGAGATTCAATGCCTCATACCTTGCCTTCACCTCCTTGTGGAGTTCAGGGTCAATATTCACGGCGTATTTCTCCACAAGGGCACGGCCTGCCTCATAGTCACCTTCCGACTTGATTCTCTGCACCTCGGCAAGCAGACGTCCGAAGAGTCCGCGGAGAGCCTCATAATCGTTCACGACAAAATATGTCTTGCCGTCACGCACCTTCTTCTCTATCACATTGTCAGCCGATCCCTGCTCATAGCACCATTCCGCTATCAGCTTGCGGTTCTGCATGTGGGCTTCCGTATTCTTGCGTCCGAGTTCTATTCTCGTGAACTGCACCATGATTCCGTTGCGGATATAATTGTCATACTGCGCCTTGTAAGCCTCCATGTCCGGCAGGATGCCGAGTTCCACCAACTTAGGGTCTGCGATGTAGTAAAGCCCGAACAGGTCCGCACGAGCCTCTTCGAGTGTGGAACTGTAATCGCCGAGAGCGGACGGTGAAGTGCCCGGAAGCAGCTGGCCCGAACCGTGTCCGAGGCATTCATGCAGGTCGGTATGAATCTCGTCCGTAAGTGAGGCATATTTCTTTGCCCTTGCTATCTCTTCCTCAGACCAGGCGAACTCGTTGAGCGTGCTGTTCGGAGACTCCTGGGCAGCAAGGTCGTAGGCGTGGGTTATGTTGGCGATTGTCACGGACTTGGAACCGTGCTCCCTCCTTATCCAGTCGGCATTCGGAAGATTTATTCCGATAGGAGTGCTCGGATAGCAGTCTCCGGCGAGGGTCACGGCATTTATAACTTTTGCAGAAACGCCCTTCACGACAGGCTTCTTGAACCTGTTGTCCACCGGAGAATTGTCCTCGAACCACTGGGCATTGGCACTGATTATTTCCGTACGCTCCGAAGCCTCATGGTCCTTGATGTTCACGAGGCCTTCCCATGTCGCCTTGCGTCCGAGAGGGTCATTGTAGTCCTCCACAAAACCGTTGACGAAATCCACTGTTCCGAGCGTATCGTTTACCCATTCTATATTGTATTCGTCCCACAATTCGAGGTCTCCCGTCCTGTAATAGTCAGCCAGGAGGGCTATGCAGCGTTTCTGGGCGTCATTCTCAGCAACCGCTGCAGCCTTCTCGAGTTCGGCGGTTATCTTTTCGAGGGCAGGGCCATAGAGGCCGCCTATCCTGTAGACCTCTTCCCTTATAGCCCCGTCGGCATCCTTCACAAGTTTGCTGTTGAGCCCGTATGAGATCGGTTCCGGATCATTCCTGTCGACTTTGGCGGCATAGAAATCCTCGACTTCCTGCCTTGTGACATTCTCATAGAAATTCACTGCCGACGCAGCCACGATGTCCTTGTTCTTGTCCGTGGACTTTCTCTGCGGATAGACATCCGGATCATAGACAACGGAAAGGATATGGTCACACTGGTCCGCAAGCCCCACGGACTCCATCAGTGTACGGAAATACTCCTCCGGGCAGTCCGGAAATATCTTGTCCTCGGCATAATGATGATGGATGCCGTTGCTGAAGAACACCCTCTTTGCATAGACCATGAAATCCTGGAAGTCCTTGCACTCCCTGTCTCCCCCGTACTCGTCTATTATCTTTTCAAGAGTCTTCCTCACGGGGAGATTTTCCCGGCAGTTCTGCATCCAGATGATGTCCCGTCCGTATTTTGCCGCTTCGCCGAGATGATAGACATACTCTTTCTGCTGCAGCGTTAGGTCATCCCAGCCGGGAACCTTGTATTTCATTATCTTGAGGTCGGCGAACTCGTCTATCAGATACTTGAACCCGTCCTCAGACTGCTTGCTGCCGGCCTGTCCGCATGAGATGCAGGCGGCTGCCGCTCCTGCCAAAATCATAATTTTTCCTGATTTTACCATTTCTTATAATATTGATTTGTTTTCCGGACAATCGGATGACAAAGATACAAAGTTACGGGGAAAATTTTTGCTCCGATTCCCGCTTTTTCCTATTTTTGCCGAAATGCATCGGTATCTACGGAGATGAAAGATTTGAGGAATTTATTGAAATGCTTTGCTCTGCTCTTGGCTACAGTCCTTTCCGCCTGCTCGCAGGACGGTCCGGACAACGTGCAGATCGGAAAGAGCAGGACATTGATGCTTTATGCGGCCGGATACAACAATCTTACCCGATATTTCAAGGAAGACATCGACGATATATGTTCAGGCTATGTGCCTAGCGGCTTTTCTTCCGGTGAGCAACTTTTCATATTCGCCCACCTTACGGCGTCACAGAGCGACTACAGCACCCCTAATGCCCCGGTCCTCATGAAAATATACAGGGATATGGAGAACAACGTGGTCAGGGATACGGTCAAGGTCTGGCCTGAAGAAACCTGCTCCGCAGACGCCGGGACATTCGGAGAAGCATTGCAATTCATACACGACAATTATCCCACGGACGAATTCGGAGTGATATTCTCCTCACATTCGACAGGATGGCTTCCAGCAGGACATTACAACAGCACTTCCTCGTTCAGGATGTCGTCCCAAAGTGCGGACGGCAGCGGAGCACCCTCATACGACGCTTATGATCCGAGCGTCAACTTCTTCCAGGAAGGCCTCCGTCCGCAGCACGAAAGGGACATGCTGCCGGACGTCAAGAGCATAGGTGCGGAATATGCCGGAGGCACCTCGAACATCATAGAAATGGAATTGTGCGACTTTGCAGCGGCAATTCCCGTCCATCTCGACTATATCGTATTCGACTCCTGCCTCATGGGAGGCATAGAGGTGGCGTATGAACTCAAGAATGTATGCGACAGGATTGTCTTCTCCCCCTCACAAGTGCTTGCCGACGGCATGGACTATACCACAATTGTCTCACGGCTCCTCGCCGGGGGAACTGACGGGACAATAAGGGTGGCCGAGGATTTCTACAACCATTACAACGCACAGTCGGGAAGTTACCAGTCGGCAACGATTACCGTAGTCGACTGCACGAAACTGGACAGGCTTGCGGAAGCATGCAGAAACCTGTTTTCCGAATACGGCAGCACGACGGATTTCGTCAACGTCAGTACGGTGCAAAGGCTCGACCCCACAAAATGGTTCTACGACTTCCGCAGCATCCTCGCCGCAATGGGACGCACAGACGATGAACTCGCAGAAGTGGACGCTGCCCTGAAAGAATGCATACTATACAAGGCGGCGACGGAGGTCTGCATGGGCATAACGATAAAATCCTATTCCGGGCTTAGCATGTACCTCCCGGCAGCAATCAGCAGCGGGAGCGAACGGACAATGCTCGACGATTTCTATTCCGAATTTGCCTGGAACAGGGATGCCGGCTATGTGGAATAGCACTTTTCGGCTTATCCGTCAAGATAAAAGGCAAAAAAATTTCCCGTTTACAAATAATTGGCTATATTTGCAGCCCCGTAAAAGCCATCGGCTTTTGGTGCAATGGGGTCCGGCAACGGACTGAGTAACACATTTTCAAATTTATCAAAAATGAAACACATCGAACTGAAAGGCCTCATCCGCGAGGCAGGCAACAAGGCAGCCGTAAAAGAAATCCGCAAGAAAGGTCTCGTACCATGCAACCTTTACGGCCTCGGAATGGAAAACACCCTCTTTACCGTAACGGCAAAGGACCTCAAGAAAATTACCGATACTCCGGCTTCATACATCGTCGACCTTGAACTGGACAACGGCAAGAAATTCAATGCTGTTCTCCACGAAGTGCAGTGGCATCCGGTCACCGACGAGGCTCTCCACGTGGACTTTCTCGCCGTATCTGACGAAAAGCCGGTCGTAATCGACGTGCCTGTCAAGATTACAGGCCACTCTGAAGGCGTGAAACTCGGAGGTAAGCTCCTCGTGTCTTCTCGCAAACTCCGCATCAGCGCAATGCTCAACGAACTTCCGGATGACATCGAGGTTGACATCACAACCCTGAAAATCGGCAAGCAGATCGTGGCAGGAGACCTTCACTACGACAACGTGACCATCGTGTCGCCGAAAGCCACAATCATCTGCTCCGTAAGGGCAACCCGTGCCACTGCCCAGGCAGCACAGCAGAACGCATAAGTCTCTGAAAAGTCATGGATGCATTTCTGGTAGTCGGATTGGGCAATATCGGCGCAGAATATGCTGATACAAGACATAACATTGGTTTCATGGTATTGGACGCCTGGGCTCAGGCATCCGATACCATTTTTACATCAGGACGCTACGGAAGCATAGCGACTGTTACTTTCAAGGGCAAACGTTTCACTCTTCTGAAGCCTTCGACATACATGAACCTCAGCGGCAAGGCCGTAAGGTATTGGATGTCGGAACTTAAACTTCCGCTTGAAAACCTCATCATAATTTCCGATGACCTGAACCTGCCCTTCGGCACCATAAGGATGCGCAAGAATGGCAGTTCCGGAGGCCACAACGGGCTGAACAACATCACTGAACTGCTTGGAACGCAGGACTATGCACGCATACGTGTCGGCATAGGGAACGATTTCCGCAGGGGCGGACAGATTGATTTTGTGCTCGGGTCTCTTAGCGATGATGAGAAAAAGGAAATCCCGGGAATCTGCGACCGTGTAATCGACGGAATAAAGACTTTTGCCACGGCCGGTCCGGACCGTGCGATGAACATCGTCAACACAAAACCCAAACCAACGGTTTAGAGTGATTCGCTCCGCCCGGTCGGAATGACACCGGGGCCATGGCGCAACGCGGCAGACAGCCCGCTATCATGCACTGAGACGGCGGAGGACAGCCAACAGATACCTCCTCACAGGCCTCAGGCTCATCCACACCTGCGACCAGAACCGCCACGACCACGAACCGCAACTCCACTCCTTGCCTTCAGGAGAAATCCGTTTCGTCATGACACCGCATACCGTGCCGTCCACAGCATATTCCCGACCGGAAATGTTGCCGTCACCCCGGATTTCATACCTCCTTGTCCCGTCCGCAATCCTTACCCGGCATATTCTGTGCAGAATATGTTTCCCGCGATAACGGAAAAGCACGACATCGCCTCGCTTCAGGCCCTTTCCGTCATATCTTTCGAGACATACGACATCCTTTCCGTTTTTGAGGAACGGAAACATGCTGCAGCCTTTCACGACGAAAGTCACCCTCTCCCCTTCCTCAAGAATGGAAGTCAGATGGGCGAAAAACTCGTCGTTAGGGACGGTAATTATAGGCTTCTGCTCAGACATTTTTCTCAAGACTCCCGAAAATCGAAGAGTATGAAAGTTGAGCCGCTGCATTGTCAGGCAAGCACTCAAGATGCCAAAACTCAGCGGACGACACGATATCCGAAACAAGGGCATACGCAGGGTCCGACGTTTCCTCCGCATAATTGAATGCAGGAGGCAATGAAGGCTGTACAGCACCTATCGCAGCCAGAGGCGAAAGCCTGTGAATTTTGTTGTACGGAGCCTGGCTGAGCCTTATTACCGCCTTCAGAGGAAACGACATTTGCTTGTAGCATGGCGTCTTTCCGCTCCACGGAGAACCATAGACCATTATCCTGCCGTCGTCACATGACTTCACGAAAGGACTGTCGTCATTCAACAGGAACATTTCCGGAAAATTCTCCCTGAGCAGCCTCGTATGCGTGCTCTTGCCGGTACCGGACTCTCCCAGACACATGACGGCATACCCGTTGCAGACATTTACGGAACTGTGTACCGCTGCACATTTCCTGTTCACAAGCAGCATGTTCACTGCCATCCAGAGGGCAAACCTCGTCACGGTAGGACGGCAGAGCACCGAAGTGGAGTGCACCACCTTGTCCCCGACCTCCTGACGCAGCACAAGCCGTGTGCCCTCAACCGAATCTTCCATTGTAAACCACAGCATGCTCCCGTGCTTTCCGAAACGGCAATTTATGCCTTCAAATTCTATCCTGTAAAGCGTTTCCGACCCGGGACATCCGTCAAAAGAATTGTCCGGCAAGTCCTCGACTGCCATGAATTCCGGAGCACCGCCCGAATAAAAATCCCTGAAAGCCGACGATTTCACGACAAATCCGCAAAAATTGCGTCCGTCAAGACCGATGTGAAAATCAGCAATCCGCAGTACGATATTGTTGTCCATATATTATCTCACCAATTTTTCCAATTCTATTACTCTGCCGCAGGAATCCAATGTCTCCTGCCTGTGGGCAATCACTATTACGGTAAGGTTCCCGTCCATTTCGGACATCTCTCCGATGAAAGCATTTATCTCGCTCTCCGCTTCAGCATCCACCGATGAAGTAGCCTCATCAAAGAAAAGGACCGAGGCCCCCTTATACAATGCCCTCGCTATCCCTATCCTCTGCTTCTGCCCTCCGGAAACCGTATTCCCCGCCTCTGCTATCATGCTGTCAATCCCCTCCGGCAAGGAAGATATCCAGTCCCAAAGTCCGACCCTCGTCAATATTTCCCGTATCCTGTCCCTGTCGGCACATTCAGGAGCAATGCCGAAAGCCACATTCTCCACAAAAGTCCCGTTCACGAGAAAAATGTCCTGCGGGACATAACCTATCATGGACTGCCACGCCCGTGCATTCTTCTCTGTAATCTTCACGCCGTCCACATACAGGCCTCCCCTTTCGGGGAAATAGAATCCCATCATTATATTGAACAGCGTGGTCTTTCCCAAACCGGAACTTCCCTTAATCCCGACATACTCCCCTTTTCTTATTTTCAGGTCCAGACCATCAAACACATGCCCCGAAGCACCCGGATAACCGAAACACACGTCCTTCAACTCGATTTCTTCCGAAAAGGTCACCTGACCTGCCCCCGGGACATCACCGGCCGCTTCCCGCACACCCGTACACCCGGCAATGGACTCGAACCGTACGGAAGCCTCCGGCTCATCCTGAAGGACCTCCTTAAGCACATCCACGCTGTATGAAGAAGTCTGAAAGGCCTGCCACCCCGCCACAATCGACCTTATCGACGGCAACACCTTGAGAGCGGACAAGGCAAAGACTCCGAAAGTCATCGAGATTTCCCAAGATGACGAAAAAGACAACATCATTATTATGATGATGGACAGGATAACGGCAATCTCCATGAACCCGGAAGACACGGCAGACCAGCTTTCCGACTTTCGCCTCACGTTCCCGATGCTCCCGACGGCATCTTCGAACCTGTCCATCTGATACCTGAAGGCATCATTCACGGCATAGTCCGCATACCCTCTGAAAAAGTCCAGCACACTCCTCATCTGTCTGCGTCTGGCCTTATTTTCCTCGGTACCGAGATTCCGCATCTTCGAACGGATCACATACGAATACCCGAACATCA
>CALVDU010000025.1 GCA_944326375.1 uncultured Bacteroidales bacterium
ATTTCGGAAAAAACATCACTGTCGGGGAAGGCGTGTTCATCAACGCCTGCTGCCATTTTCAGGACCACGGAGGCGTGACCATAGGCGAAGGCAGCCAAATCGGGCACAATGTGGTGTTTGCCACGCTCAACCATTTCATGGAGCCTGAAAAGCGCAAGATGACCTATCCTGCACCAATCGTACTCGGGAAAAATGTATGGGTCGGCTCAAACGCCACCATTCTTCAGGGCGTGACAATCGGGGACAATTCCGTAATCGGCGCAGGCGCAGTAGTGACGCACGACATCCCGGCCAATACCGTCGCCGCCGGCGTTCCCGCAAAAGTCATAAAATACCTTGATTGACATTAAGCGAACAAAACGCCGAAATTCCAAGACAAGAATTCATCAAGCGGCACACCCCCAGCCCCGACGACAAAAGATCGTACCGGCTGGAATCTGCTGCTGAATTTGGATAAGCCTGCATTTGTTGTGCGTTTGCCGCTCTTTACCTCCACAGCCACACATTGCCGGTTGTATTCGATGACAAAATCCACTTCGTCATCCCGTTCCCGCCAATAATAAACCTTGAAATCAAATTCATCCGCCATATTCAGTATATGCGCACCGACAGCACTTTCCACCCATCTTCCCCAAAGTCGGGGATGTGCGATGTCTCCGCCCTGCTATTGTGGATAAATCAGGCGGACCGCTTTCCTTTTGTCTTCCATATTGTCTACACCAGTTCAATGCCGGCCTCGTGGCAGCGGAGCCTCATGCCCTCGGGCCAGATGCTGCTCTGAATCTCACCTATGTGCGCTTTCCGCAGCAGGAACATGCACAGCCTGGACTGCCCGATTCCCCCGCCGATTGTGCACGGAAGTTCTCCGGCGAGAAGTTTCCTGTGGAAATACAGATCCTTTTTCCACTCCTGTCCGCGTATGGCAAGCTGGAGGGCAAGAGCCTTCTCGTCCACCCTTATCCCCATGCTCGATATCTCGAAAGCGTTTTCCAGCACCGGATTCCACAGCAGGATATCTCCGTTGAGGCCCTTGTATCCGTAAGTATTTTCCGTGCTCCAGTCGTCATAGTCCGCCGCCCTTCCGTCATGAGGCTTACCGTCTGACAAGTCACCTCCTATACCTATTATAAATACGGCCTTGTGTTTCCTGACAATCTCGTTCTCCCTCTCTTTAGGGGACAACCCGGGATAAAGTTCGAGAAGTTCCTCGGAATGGATGAAGAAAATATCTTCAGGGAGCACAGGCTCTATGCAAGGAAATTCGACGAAAACTTTGTTTTCGGTAACTTTCACGGCCTCATAGATCCGCCTTACCGTAGACTTGAGAAACGACAGATTGCGGTCATCCCTGTTTATGACCTTCTCCCAGTCCCACTGGTCAACATAAATCGAATGGATGTTGTCCAGATCCTCGTCAGGCCTTAGGGCATTCATGTCGGTATATATCCCCCTGCCCGGACCGACTCCCATCTCCGCCAGTTTCAGCCTTTTCCATTTGGCGAGGGAGTGCACGACCTCGGCCCTGCTGTCGGACATTGACTTTATGGGGAATGAGACAGGACGCTCCACGCTGTTGAGGTCGTCATTGATTCCGGTTCCGGACAGGACCACCATGGGTGCGGTGACCCTGAGCAGGGCGAGTTGTGCCGAAAGGTTATCATGAAACATGTCCTTGACATATGGGATCGCCTTTTCGGTGTTGGCGGCATTGCCGAGCAGATTGCGGTAGCCTTTCGGCAGTATCAGTGCCATAGCAATTATTTTTAGTTCGTTTTATATTAGGGACATGCGCCCGCCTGGACAGGCGCATTTCCGCGAATTTAACAAATTTCCCGACGGCAACAGACAAAATTTGCATAATTTTGCACAACTCAAACACAGTAAAATGAACAAGACAATACTCGACACGATAGGCAACACCCCTATGGTCCGCATAAACAGGCTCAATCCGAACCCGGGAGTCAACATATTCGCCAAACTGGAAGGCTTCAACCCCTCTGGCAGCATAAAGGACAGAATCGCCGTGAAAATGATAGAGGAGGCCGAAGCCGAGGGCAGGCTCAAACCGGGGCAGACGATCATAGAACCGACATCGGGAAACACGGGGATAGGACTTGCAATAGTGGGCATTATCAAAGGCTATCCCGTGGAAATAGTGATGAGCAGTGCGGTATCGGTGGAAAGGAGAAAGATAATAAGATCCTACGGCGCCACTGTCACCCTCACACCCGCAGAATACGGCACGGACGGGGCAATCCGTCTCGCACGCCGGAAAGTGGCCGAAAACCCGGACAAATATTTCATGCCCGACCAATTCACGAACGCATGCAACTATATGGCACATTACGAATCCACGGCTCTTGAAATCTGGCAGCAGACCAAAGGAAAGATCGACTGGCTCGTATGCGCCCTCGGCACGTCAGGCACAATAATGGGCCTCTCCAAGTTTCTGAAAAACATGAAGCCGGACATAAAGGTCGTCTGCGCCCACCCGATAAGGGGACATTACATCCAGGGGCTCAAGAACATGGAAGAGGCAATCGTCCCGGAAATATATGACCCTTCCCAGATTGACGTGCAGGAAATGATTGAAAGCGAAGAGGCCATCGCCATGGCAAGAAGGATAATAGCGGAAGAAGGCATATTCGCAGGCATGAGCAGCGGAGCCGCCATGCTTGCAGCGGCACGTACGGCCGGAAAGATAGACAAAGGCAATATAGTCGTGGTGTTCCCCGACAGGGCTGAAAAATACCTCAGCACATCCATGTTCGCCGAATTCGGAGACTGAAGGCTTTCGTACCCTTCAGAAATTGCGCCGGTACTCGGCAGGGGACATGCCCATGTATTTCCTGAAGAATTTGGAAAATGCCGCCTGATCCGAAAAATGCAGGATATCGGCGATCTGCTGAATGCGAAGCCCCTCGTTCCTCAGAAGCTGCATTGCAAGGCTCATCACTTCCCGGGAAATGATTTCATGCGGAGTCTTCCCTGTCACGGACTTGACCACGCGGGACAGATGTTTCGCCGACACACAGAGCTCCTTCGCATAAAAGCCGATTTCCCGGTTGTCCCTGAAGTGCTCCCAAACGAGATTCATGAAATCCGACATCATGAGATCCTTTTTTGCAATATTCTGCACTGGGACCTGCCAGTCGTTTTCCTGGAGAAGGATGTTTGCGAATTCCAGCACAAAACTCTTGAAGTACAGCCTGACCATCTCGGCCCTGTGATAATGCTTCAGGTTGGCAAGAGCCCCTTCCAGCAGCAGCATATGCTGCCACAGCGTGATCGAATCCGCCGGGGATATGTGCAGGATAGGATTCATCGCAAGCCTGAACATGTAGTTGTTCGGTGCGGGGACCACGTTCTGAAGGGCGTCCATGAGAAATTCGCGGACGGTTATCATGCAGAACAGGTCCGCATCCGGAGAAATGGCCTTGAACTGCAGCATGGAACCTTCCAAGATGTCAAGATAGTCATTCTGCGTGATACGGTAATCCCTTCCGTTTACCGACACGTCCACACTCCCCCTCCCGACAAGGACCATCACCCTGTATCCTATTATGTAATATCTTGACAGGATACGGACATCGTCCGCCCTGAGACACACGAACCTGTCCGAAAATTTTTTACTTTCTGCAACAAATGAGCACAGTTGTTGCATGGTGAGTTGCTCCATGTAATTTGGCTATATTTTTGGTCTGTTTTTTACAATTTTTTGTCACAATTGTACAATATTTATACCAAATTGCGACTTTTTTACAAACCTATACGACATTTATACAAATGGTCTATGAAAAGCATGGAGTATTTTTGCAGCCGAATTGTCAGAATCCGGCTGACATGAATGACGACAAATCGTAATAACAGTATAAAAAATGAAAGGTTTAAATGTAATTTCTCTCGGACTGTGTGTCCTTGCCGTAATGACGTCATGCAAGGAACAGGTACAGCAGCAGCCGAAGGCCAGCGTCTATCCGATGTTGACGCTGAAAACGGAAAGCAGGACGCTTTCGACGACCTATTCCACCGTGCTTGAAGGAAAGCAATACGTGGATGTGCGTCCTCAGGTATCGGGATTCATCACCGACGTACTGGTGAATGAAGGGGCGAACGTCAAAAAAGGAGAAACACTGTTCATCATCGACACAATTCCATACGCAGCGGCATACGAGCAGGCCAAGGCAGCGGTAGCCACGGCTGAAGCGCAGGAAGCGACTGCAAAACTGAATCTTGAAGGAGCCGAAGACCTTTACAAGGAAAACGTCATATCCGACTTCGAACTCCAGACTTCAAAGAACTCATATCTGACGGCTGTCGCATCTCTCGCACAGGCAAAGGCGCAGGAAGTCAGTGCAGCCAACAACCTTTCCTTCGCAAAAGTGACAAGCCCGGTGACGGGAGTGGCCGGAATGACGTCAATCCGCGTCGGGACTCTCGTAAGTTCATCGATGACCGAACCTCTGATAAGCGTGACGGACAATTCCAAGATCTACGCATATTTCTCCATTTCCGAAAAGGAAATCCTCAACCTCGTAAAACAGTACGGTTCGATCGAGAAGACGATTGAATCCTATCCTGAAGTGTCACTTACCCTCAGCGACGGAACGGAATACACCCTCAAGGGCAAAATCGACGCAATAAGCGGAATGGTTGAAAATTCCGTCGTGAGGATGAGGGCGGTGTTCGACAATCCTGACGGAATGCTCATCAGCGGCAGCAGCGCAACCATCTCAATACCTTATACAAAAGAGA
>CALVDU010000026.1 GCA_944326375.1 uncultured Bacteroidales bacterium
ATGCATAAGTGAGGGATGACAGCATCACGAGCATCACGCCTGCGGTACTGAGGACAGTGCCGTCCTTGCCGCGGTATAGCAGCAATATGCCGGCGAGGGACATCAATATGGAAAAAACGGTAATTCCCGTAATCCGTTCCCTAAAGAACAATGCCATTATCACTGCGACCATGACAGGATAGACGAACAGCAGCGTGCTGGCGACTCCGGCATCCATGAAATGGAAACTTGTGAAGAGCGTAAGAGAAGAAACCGAGAACAATATTCCCAAAAGGCCCAGGACTCCGATTTCCTTTTTCGTCACGGCAAAAGATTTTCTTCCGGCCAGCATGAACAGGCCCAGAATTACTGCCGCTATGGCGTAGCGGTAGGACAGAACCGAGTCGGTATTTATGCCGTCGGCATACAGCGGCAACGCTCCGAGCGGGTTCATCCCGTAGCATACTGCCGCACCTATTCCGCAGAGCGTCCCTTTCAATTTTGAATTCATAGCGCCTTCCAAATGTTGTCAATCCCGAAAAACAGCCGGCAAAAGTAGCAAAAAGATTGTCATTGTGTTCGCTTATGGTTTCAGATAGTTGCTCATGCCCGTAATTTGTCATATCTTTACATGATTTTCGTAAATTATATCTGACATGAAAACAGGAACCGGATGTCTGTTTGCGGCGCTGGCAGCCGCATTAGTGATGTCATGCGACAACAATGTCCGCATGGAAGGAACGCTGGTCCTCGCACATGAGGTCCGCACATTTACGCCAGACGGGGATACCGCCACATATTGGATCGTAGACAAAACCGGAACGCTTGCCCGGCAATACGACGAGTTGACCGGAGGCGTCAAAAACGGGATTCCCGTACATGCCGACATCGAAGTCATCGACATGGGGAAATCGGACGAAGGCTTTGCCAAAGGTTACAAGAGCGTCTGGCAGATAGTGAAAATCAATGAATTGACTCTGATGGACGAGTTCCCTGTCGGGGCAGACCGGGACGGACACGGCTGTATCGGTTCGGCAGGATATGTATGGAGCGAAGCCATGCAGGATTGTATCCGCCTGTTTGAGAGCGGAATAAGGACAGAAGCGGTGGACGGCAGTGGACGTTCAGCATATATCGTGTTCAGCAGGGATTCCCTGAAGGCGGAACTTTTCTTTTCCGACGGGGAAAAGGCGGAATTGCTTGACCAAAGGACGCTTCCGACCGGCGAACATGTATGGAACGTTGAGGATGACGATACGAAGAATGTCCGTTTTTCCGACGGCGCATGGACGATAAGCCAAAGGGGAAATCTTCTGTTCAGTCAGTCGGCGGACTGACTTTTTCGGCAAGTTGGCGGACGGAAAGAGTGCCGGAGGTATATAAGGAATGAAAATTGGGATGATTTGCCCCAATGCTTGTCGAAATAACGACAAAAATGTTTGTTTTGTCGATGGATGTCCTATATTTGCATACGATTATTAACCAAATAAATTTTATGAGACGTATTTTATCTTTTGCAGCAATGGCTGCAATTCTTGTCCTCGGCGCATCCTGCGAGGGAACTGAGCCTGAAAACGGCGACAATGGCAGCAACGGCAACAATACTGAGACTCCTGAAACTCCGACAGACCCTGTTGAAGCGGTAAGCGGTACATATAGTGGGGCTCTGGATATTTTGTTGAGCCTCATGGATGGGGAAGCAAGCCCTGTGCAGAGCGACCTTACAAATGAAATCGTGATATCCGCAGCAACTGCAGAGAACACTGTTGACGTTCAGGTCAAGGCCTTGAGCGTGACGGTAACTGGTGTCGGTACTTTGGATTTCGGAGACAGGACATTTGAAGGTTGTACTGTAACTGAAGCGGAAGACGGCTCTTACGAGATTGCCGGGACTGCAGAAATGAGTGCAGAAGTGCCTGTTTTTGTATCACCGGTCAATTGCACCGTTACTGTTGCCGGAACCGTTACGGGCGAGACGCTTGACCTCCAGCTGACGGTAGGCGTAACAGAGATTCCAGCCTTTAAGACTCCTGCGCAAATGGTTGCCGGAACTTATGACGGGAAATGGAATATTAGCAGTGTACCGACAGAAGATTCTCAAGCTCTTACGGTAGTGATTTCCGAGTCTGAATCTGGAGCCGGTACTGTAACGATGCAGACTAATGTGGTAGGTATGGATATTGAAATTACCGGATGCACGGTAAAAGAAGTAACTGCATTATCAGAGTACACGATATCTGGCGCAGGACAAGTAGCGATGGGATCTGATAATTTAGATGTTACTTTTACTGGTACTGTTAAAGTCGATGGTTCAATATCAATTGTAATAGATGTCGCAGATGTGCCAGTTTTTGGTGATATTACAGTTTATGTGATCGGCACAAAGACGACTGAGACAGAAACTCCAGCAGAATAATCATCAAATTGGCATCAAATAATAAACCGACTCAAAATTTCTTTTGGGTCGGTTTATTTGTATCGCCATTTCCCTCCTGGGCATTTACCACAAGGCGACATTTCCGCCTATCCGTTTGAGTGGCGAAAGCCGTCATGCTGAGCGAAGCCGAAGCATCTGTTTATAGAAAGGGCAGATTCCTCGACAGGCTCGGAATGACAGCAGAGCGGGTTTGAACCTGACGGCTTTTATTGCCCGCGGCAGAATAACGGATGCCGATTTTTTATAACTTTGAAACTCTATAAGGACCAAACAAAAGGAGACAAAATATGCGAAAAAATTTCGGGGCAAAGCCCCTCTGTTACCCGCAGCCTGTGTTCATAATCGCAACTTACGGCGAAGACGGCACACCTGACGCAATGAACGCCGCATGGGGCGGCATCAGCGAATCCGACGAAATCAGCCTCTGCCTCAGCGCAGGGCACAAGACCGTCAAGAATATCCTCAAAAAGGGCGCATTCACGGTAAGCATGGCAGACGTGGAGCACCTCGTGGCATGCGACTACGTAGGACTTGCCTCCGGCAACAATGTTCCCGACAAGTTCGCAAAAGCAGGTTTCCATGCCGTAAAATCAGAATTTGTGGACGCTCCGCTCATCGAGGAACTCCCGATAGCGGTAGAATGCAAACTGAAGGACTACAATCCTGAAACCTGCATCCTCAGGGGACAGATTGTGAACGTGAGCGTTGACGAAAAGGTCCTCGGCGAAGACGGAAAGGTGGATGCGGCAAAGGCGGCACCTATAATTTTCGACCCGTTCAACAATGCCTATCTGAAAGTGGGCGAGAAGGTCGGAAACGCATTTTCTGACGGCAAACGGCTGAAATAGAAATTGACATGCGTGTTTAAGCCTGGCGGCTTTTCATTGCTCCCGCTCGACATAGAAAGCAAGCATTCTCTGCTCTCGCTTACTCGCAATGTTCTCCGCTTCGGCCGGGACGACATTGCAGCAAAAACTCTTTGACGACGGAGCGGCAAAAAATTGGGCGTTCAGCGCAGACCTCGAAAATCTGCATGAGCGCCCTTCGTATATATAGTTGAGCCTGAGAGAGATTCAATAAACATGCCGCATTCGGCCATTGCGGCCCTATTTCCCGAGCCAGTCCCTGACGGAAGCCTCAGTCGCCCTGTTGAGAAGACGACCCTTGCCCCAGTTTATTTTAGGGTAGGTCTCCGAAAGCACTTTTTCTGAATTGGCAATCGTGCTCCCTCCAGAGGTTGCGAACGGAATCACCGTCTTGCCCTCGAACCCGTAAGCCTCGATGAAGGTGCAGATGATTCTAGGAGGTATGTTCCACCATATCGGGAAACCGATGTAGATTGTGTCGTAACTTTCCGCATCCTTGAGGTCCAAGACCATTTCAGGCCTTGAGCCTGCATCCTGCAAATTTATGCCGCAATCCGTTCTGGTCCGTTACCAAAATTACGGAAATCTGTATAAAAAATCCGGTCGGAGAAATCTATACGGCAGATTTTCTCCGGCCGGAGCATTTTCGGACAAGGCTTGTCAGGCCTGCTGACCCATTTTCTTTGCAACAATGGCGTCAACGGCGGCCACTGCAGTAATGTTCACGATGTCCCTTACCGAACTTTCGATATCCGTGAAATGGACAGGCTTGTTCAGTCCCATCTGGATAGGGCCGATAAGTTCAGCATCGCTCATGCCCTGAATAAGTTTGTACGCCGAGTTGGCGGAACTCAGATTCGGGAACACGAGGGTGTTCACAGTCTTGCCCTTCAGTTTGTTGAACGGGAATTTCCTGTCACGCAATTCGTTGTCAAGAGCGAAGTTGACTTGCATTTCGCCGTCGATGAGCATGTCCGGATATTCTTTCTGGAGGTAGTCCACGGCATCGTGCACCGTTTTCGGACTTCCCTCGGTGTCCGCTCCGAAGTTGGAGTAGGACAGCATTGCCATTACCGGGGTATGGTTGAAGAACCTGACCGTATGGTCCGCGAGGCGGGCAATGTCTATCAGCGTTTCCGTTCTCGGATGGCGGTTGATGAGGGTGTCCGCTATGTAGTATGTTCCTTTCTTCGAGTTTACGATGTGCATGGTGCCGAATGCCTTGAAGCCCGGCCGGATGCCGATTACCTCTTTTGCCACCTTGATGGTGTTGCTGTATTTGGTGTATGTTCCCGTGATGAATGCGTCCGCATCTCCGGTTTCCACCATCATCATTCCGAAATAGTTGGGCTCGAACATCTTGTCGCACGCTTCGTCGAATGTCGCTCCTTCGCGGGCACGTTTTTCCGCAAGGATTCTGGCATATCTTTCGCGTCTTGCCATTTCCTTGTCATGCCTGAGGTTCACTATTTCGACTCCTTTCAGGTCGAGTTTGAGGCTCTTGGCTATCTTTGCTATCCTCTCGTCGTTTCCGAGCAGGACAGGGTTGCAGATGCCTTCTGCCTTTGCCTCCACTGCAGCCTTTATCATGTTGGGATGATTGCCCTCTGCAAACACGACTTTCTGCGGATTGCTTCTCGCCATAGTGAAGAGCTGGCGGATGAACTCGGATTCATAGCCCATAAGTTCTTTCAGATGCTCCCTGTAGGCGTTCCAATCCGTAATCTTTTTCCTTGCCACTCCTGAATCCATTGCAGCCTTTGCCACTGCTATGGACACGTCCGTAATCAGGCGCGGGTCAACAGGCTTCGGAATGAAATATTCCGGGCCGAAAGTGAAATTGTTTACCTTGTAGACTTCGTTCACTATATCCGGCACAGGCTTCTTGGCGAGGTCGGCAATTGCCCTTACGGCGGCAAGTTTCATTTCCTCGTTGATTGCCGAAGCGTTCACGTCCAATGCGCCCCTGAATATGTACGGGAAACCGATGACGTTGTTTATCTGGTTCGGATAGTCCGAGCGTCCAGTTGAAATGAGAATGTCGTCCCTCGACGCCTTTGCATCTTCGTAACTGATTTCCGGGACCGGATTGGCAAGGGCGAACACGATAGGGCATTTGGCCATGCTGCGTACCATGTCCTGTGTCAGGACGTTTCCTTTGGACAGGCCGAGGAACACGTCCGCACCTTTTATTGCCTCGGCAAGGGTGTGCACGTCTCTCCTTTCCGTTGCGAACATCTTTTTCTGCTCAGTAAGGTTTGGCCGGTCGGAAGTTATGACGCCTTTGCTGTCAAGCATGAGGATGTTCTCCTTGCGTGCGCCCAGGGCCACATAAAGGCTTGTGCATGATATTGCAGATGCCCCGGCTCCGTTCACGACGATTTTGACGTCTTCTATCTTTTTCCCGGCGACCTCAAGGGCATTTATCAGGCCGGCACTGGATATGATGGCCGTGCCATGCTGGTCGTCGTGCATTACAGGAATGTCGAGTTCTTCTTTCAGCCTGCGTTCGATTTCGAAGCATTCCGGAGCCTTGATGTCTTCAAGGTTGATTCCTCCGAATGTAGGGGATATCGCCTTGACGGCCTGGATGAACTTTTCCGGGTCCTTTTCGTTGATTTCTATGTCGAACACGTCTATGCCGGCGTATATCTTGAAAAGCAGACCTTTGCCTTCCATTACCGGCTTCCCGCTCAATGCTCCGATGTCTCCGAGCCCGAGTACGGCTGTCCCGTTGGATATGACGGCCACAAGGTTGCCTTTTGCCGTGTATTTGTAGGCGTTGTCGGGGTTTTTCTCTATCTCCAGGCATGGCTCCGCAACTCCCGGCGAGTATGCCAGGGAAAGGTCCCTTTGTGTGCTGTGGGGTTTTGTGGGGGTTACTTCGATTTTGCCCGGTTTGCCCTGCGAGTGATAGAGCAGGGCTTCTTCTTTTGTGATTTTGCTCATACAGTTCGTTTATATTCAACAAACAAAGCCGGCTCCAAAGGGGTCCGGCCTTGTTTTAAGTGTAGATATGATTCTTTGTCAATTATTTGTACTGTGCGAATTCAATATCTTTTGCAGCCCTGTCGGCAAGAGCGGAATCCTTGCTTGCAGCCTCGAGGTTGGTCTTCACGCCTTCTGCGTTACCCTGACGGGCAGCGATGATTGCCTTGAGGTATGAAGTCTTGGCGCATGCGCATTTTGCTGATGCGGAAGCCTTATCAAGCTGGTCTGTGAGGATGTATGCGAGGGTAGTGTTGCTGCAGCATCCCTTTGAGTCGGCGAGTTTGGCGGCAGCGTCAGCATACTTGCCGTTGAGGATGTCGATGATTGCAGAGTTTGCCTTTGCAGTCTCGTTGCCTGCTGCTGCGAAGTATTTTGCTGCTTCAGCGTTGTTGCCTTCCCTGAGGGCGATTACACCCATTGCATTCTGCCAGTCTGCATCCTTTTCAACCTTTGCAAGTGCGCTCTTGGCGTTTGCAAGGTCGTTGTTGTTGATGTAAACGACTGCAAGGTTGTACTGAGCACGTGCGCTGTTGAATTTCTCGATGGCTTTCTTGTAAACCTGCTCCTTGGCTGCGTTGTCCTTTACTACGGAAGCGGCGCGGAGGAGAGCCTCTTCGTCAAGAACGTCGATGTTGTCTTCGATGAGGGCCACGAGTTCATCGTTGGTGTAGTTGGTGAATTCAACGTTTGCGATGAACCTTGCACGACGGAGTTCCGGAAGGATCTCTTTTGCAAGAGTCTTGTAGACAGCTGACATGTTCTTGATTTCCTTTTCACGCACTGCAGGGTCGCTGTACATTGAAAGAACGCGGATGATAAGATCCTTGTCTTCGATGTTGGACTCTGAAACGAGTTCTTTGAAGCCTTCCCAGTCCTGGCCAACGCTCGTCACGTTTACAGGAGCGTCAACGCTGTGGTCTTTCGTAACTTTTCCGAATGCGGTCTCGGCAGTCTCGGAACGTTTGCCTGAAAGTTTGGTGTTGAGTTCTTCGCCACCGTCAGGTGAAGCGTAAGCAACGATGTCGGTGCTGGTGATTTCCTTGCGTGCGTTTGCCTTGATTTCATCAATGGCAGCCTGGAAGTTCTTGATTGACTCTGATTTGAGTTCAGAATTCCTTACAACTGAACTGTTGATGGTGTAGAGAATCTGACCTTCAGCAGTCTGTTTGATGATTTCCTGGTAGTTGTCAGCCTTGTAGTCTGCCTTGCCGTTCTTGTCCACGAGCATGTAGGTAGTGTTGGCTCCGTCGGCAACTTTCTTCGTAGGGACGTCAACAGATTTGTTCTTGTATTTTACGACGCCGCGAAGTTCAAGATAGCATTTTTCCATGCCCGGAACGTAGTCGAAAGAAACTTTCTCTGTAACTGTTGAACCGGCTGCAGGGACAGTCTTGTAGTTGTCGGTAACCTTTTCGCCCTGGTACATGAACGGAGCCATCTTTGCTTCTCCGCCTTCATATACGATGACAGGGGTCACTTCAAGAATTGCCTTAGGATGGAAATAGTCTGCCGGGTAAGTTACGGAAACGGTTGCCTCAATCTTTCCGGCTACCACTTCGAGAACGGCCGGATCGCAATTGACGGTAACGTTCTCCGCCATTTCCGCCATCTTTTCAGGCGAACTGCAGGCTACGGTTGCAAGGCCGAGCACTGCTGCTGACAGGAATTTGATACTCTTTTTCATTTTGTTATAACTTATAAGGTTTATATATATTCCTATTTTCAAAAAATCGGACATAGTTTTGGCAAATATAATCATAATTTTAAAAAATTGTCAGCGTCGGTGTATATTTTCATCCCTTTTAGTAACTTTGTGCCGTTATGACCAATCAGGAACTGCAAAATATAAAAAACAAGTTCGACATCATAGGCAACGATCCTGCCCTGAATGCCGCAATAGAGATAGCCGTGGCCGTGGCCCCGACAGACCTTACGGTGCTCATAAGCGGGGAAAGCGGAGTCGGAAAGGAGAACATTCCCAAAATAATACATCAGCACAGCCTGAGGCGGACCGGAAAATATTTCGCCGTCAACTGCGGGGCGATTCCGGAAGGGACGATAGACTCGGAACTGTTCGGGCACGAGAAAGGCTCTTTCACGGGAGCGAACGAAATGCGGCGCGGATATTTCGAGGAAGCGGACGGAGGTACACTCTTCCTTGACGAGGTAGGGGAGCTCCCGATGGCTTCTCAGGCGAAACTGCTCCGGGTGCTCCAGTCGGGTGAATTCATGCGCGTGGGTTCTTCGAAAGTCCTGAAGACGGATGTGAGGGTGGTGGCGGCCACGAATGTCAACCTTACCTTTGCCGTTTCGAAAGGGAAATTCAGGGAAGACCTTTATTACAGGCTCAATGCCGTATCGGTCTTCATGCCGCCCCTCAGGGACCGGAAAGGGGATATCCATCTCCTTTTCCGCAAGTTCGCATACGATTTCGCCGAAAAATACAGGATGCCCAAGGTGGTACTGACTCCGGATGCCGTGGCTTTGCTGGAGTCTTACAGGTGGCCGGGGAACATCCGGCAGCTGAAGAATATCACGGAGACGGTTTCAGCCTTGGAATCACGTTATGTGTCCGGCAGGGCGGACAAGTGCGAGGTGAACGCCGTCTCCCTTGATAAATACATCCCGAAAGACGACGTTAACGCCCTTCCCGTAAAGGCATCCGGCTCCGAGGATTCTTCTTTCACCCCGACGGAAAAAGAGATGCTCGTAAGGTCCATATATCAGCTGAAGCAGGACGTGGATTATCTGAAGTCCGTCATATCTTCTTCGGGAGTCGGAGTGAGACGCCTGCCTGACAGCCAGAATACCCAGCCGGGGATGGTGCCTGCAGATCCTCCGGTGAAAATATCAGGGGCATGGAAAAGTGCGGCTGCCGGATCGCCGGAGAGCGTTGCCTCTGATGTGATAAAGTCCGGAGAAGAGCCTGAAGAACAGGACGGAGGCACGCTTTCGATCGAGAGGACGGAGACGGAACTGATAAGGAAGGCTCTGGACAAGTATGGCGGCAACAGGAAACTCGCCGCGGAGAAACTCGGGATTTCCGAAAGGACCCTGTACAGGAAATTGAAATCAATTGAGAAGCAATAATATTATGTGGAATAAGGGCATTTGGCGGGCAGCGAGGGCGCTGGCTCTGTCGTGCGTGTGTGCGTTGTGCGTTTCATGCGGGATATATTCGTTTTCGGGAACGTCCATCCAGCCGGATGTGAAAACCGTGACGATCAACTATTTCGAATATAAGGCACTGAGGGTGAATCCTACTTTGAGCAACGACATTACGGAGGCTCTCATGGACCAGTTCCGCAGGCTTACGAAACTGGAGCAGGTGGACCAGGAAGGTGACATCGAGATTACCGGAGAAATCATCGGGTATGATGTCAAGGCAATGGGCATCACGGCCGACGAGGTGGCGTCGCAGAACAGGCTCACGGTCAACGTGAAAATATACTTCACCAACAGGAAATACCCTGAGGATGATTTCGAGAAGTCGTTTTCCGCATACGCAGACTATGATTCCATGCAGTCGCTCGACGCAGTTGAGTCCTCATTGTGCGAGGAAATCATAGACAAACTGGTCGAAGACATATTCAACGCAACCGTAGCCAACTGGTAGAATGAAAGGATACATCGACTTGAAATCCCTTACCATTGATGAACTCACGGGAGTCGTCAACCTTTATCCGTGGTTCGGCAGCGCAAGAAAGGAACTGGCGGAAAGGCTGCTCTCCCTCGGCGGGCCGGATGCTGCGGAAGGGGCCTTTGCCGAAGCGGCCATGTATGTCTCCTCCAGAAGGCTTCTTACAAAGCCATTCAGGGCCGTTTCCCGACAGTTGTATGCCGACAAGGACATAGAATCTCTGTTGCGGGCATACATTGCTCCGGCAGGGGATGATGCGCTGCAGCAGGATAAGGACTGGAACGACGGCGGGCGGAAAGTTTACGTGGTCGGCGGGGATTATTTCTCACAGTCGCAATATGATGAAGTGAAGAAGTCCGGTGACGGCATATTTTCCGATTTTGCTGCGAAATCCAAGTCGGAAATGTCCGCGGAGGAACTTGAGCGGCACGAAAGCATGGACATCTATACCGAGACCCTTGCCCAGATATATGCGGACCAGGGGTACTATGAACAGGCAAAGAACATTTATTCCAAACTAATTTTGGCATATCCGGAAAAAAATGCTTACTTTGCAGCCCTTATCCAAAAATTGGAACAGGGAAATCAAAATTGACAGCAATATGAATGCAGTTTTTACGATTCTGACGATTCTGGTGATACTTGCCAGCATATTCATTACCCTTGTGGTCCTGCTTCAGAACAGCAAAGGAGGCGGACTTGCAAGCAATTTTGCTGCCGGTAACCAGACATTCGGCGTGAGGCAGACGGCAGACCTTCTTGAAAAGGTCACATGGGGACTGGTATCCTTCATTTTCGTCGTTACCATTGTAACGTCATTCGTTACCGGAACCGGCAACGGAAGCGGTTCGGACATTACTGACAAGATCGAGCAGAATATACAGGAATCCAGGCCGCAGTTCCCTCCGGTACAGTCCCAGGAAAATCCTGCACAGGAAGTTCCTGCTCAGGAGAATCCTGCTCAGGAAGCAGCTCAGGAATAATTTGCCCCGGCTGACAATTTGTCAGTTTTCCGGCACTGGAATATAATTTGATGATAGCCGTCTGTTCTTCGGAGCGGACGGCTATTCCTGCATACAGGCAGGCTTGAGAGGACGCCTAAAAAGGCGTAATTTCAAGCGTAACGCAGAAAGTCTGCCTTTTCAGGTGTCCTCTCCGAGGGACGGAAAGGAGATTATATATATGGAAGACAACAAATTGGAAAATCTGAACAAATTTGCCGTGAACCTCAATGAGAGGGCAGCACAAGGCAAACTGGATCCCGTCATCGGACGAGATGACGAGATCAGGAGAGTCCTTCAGATCCTGAGCAGGAGAACGAAGAACAATCCTATCCTCGTGGGCGAGCCGGGTGTCGGAAAGACGGCAATTTCGGAAGGGATTGCCCAGAAGATAGTGGACGGCAACGTCCCGGAAAACCTTAAGACAAAGAAGATATATTCATTGGATCTCGGTGCTCTGATAGCCGGAGCAAAATATCAGGGAGAATTCGAGGAAAGGCTGAAAGGTGTCGTCAAGGAAGTTGTGGACAGCAACGGGGAAATAATCCTCTTCATCGACGAAATCCACACCCTCGTGGGCGCAGGACGTTCTTCGGGAGCGATGGATGCTTCAAACATCCTGAAACCAGCCCTTGCGAGAGGAGAACTGCGTACCATAGGTTCGACTACCCTGGACGAGTATCAGAAATATTTTGAGTCCGACAAGGCGCTTGAAAGGCGTTTCCAGATGGTCATGGTGGACGAACCTACCCCGGCGGAATCCATTTCCATAATGAGGGGACTGAAGGAGAAGTACGAGAACCACCACAAGGTCAGAATTGAGGATGATGCCCTGATAGCGGCGGTGGAACTGTCGCACAGATACATAACCAACAGGTTCCTGCCGGACAAGGCGATAGACCTCGTGGACGAGGCTGCGTCCAAACTGCGTCTGGAGATGAATTCCGTGCCGGAGCCGATAGATACGCTCAACAGCCGTATCCGCCAATTGGAAATAGAGAAGGCCGCCATCAAGAGAGAAGGCGTATCCCTGAAGATGGACAAGATCAAGG
>CALVDU010000027.1 GCA_944326375.1 uncultured Bacteroidales bacterium
GTGCTGTTTTGCGGCAGTCACAATGCCTGACCAAAGTTCTCTGATTTGGGTGAAGTCCAGTTTTGCCGAAACGGCAAGTTTTACGGAAAGGGATTTCGGAGCACTCATTGAGGCGTATATCTCTCCCGTCGCTTCCACGACTGATTTGTATCCCAAATGTTTCAGAGGAAAATAGGTGAGGTCGAAATCGATGCCTTCGACCATTAGCACTGATGCCTGGATGATACTACCTTTGTCCGTTGCCGCAAACGAGCAGATGTCCGCCCGTGCGTATCCTGAATTTTCAAACAGCTGCCTGATAGCCTCTTCCTTGCCTATTTCCGAAAAACTTTTTCCTGCCATGTCTGATTTTTTGAATATATGCAAACTTAATCAATTTCTTCGTAATCCCCGCAAAAATGAAGACGTGGCGTAAAATCTTTTTGTAATTTTATGCCCGGAATGAACGGCGGGCGGAGAGCCCGCACAAAATCTGATAAAATCATGAAAGTATTGCTGATAAACGGAAGTCCGAAAGCAAACGGAAATACCTACATTGCCCTTTCGGAAGTGGCGAAAACCCTGCAGAACAACGGAATAGATACGGAAATCATATCCATAGGCGCAAAGGCTGTGCAAGGCTGCATAGGCTGCGGGAAATGTGCCGAGACTGGAAGATGCGTGTTCGGGGATGCACTTTACAATGCCGTGAGGGAGAAAATCGAGACTGCCGACGCTCTTGTGGTGGGCTCGCCGGTCTATTATGCCGGACCGAACGGGTCGCTTTGCGCACTCCTTGACAGGCTTTTCTATTCCTCGTCGAAATATCTCCAGTACAAGCCTGCTGCCGCGGTCGCAGTATGCCGCAGGGGAGGCGCAAGCGCCACATACGACAGGCTCAACAAATATTTCACAATCACGAACATGCCTGTCGTGTCCTCACAATATTGGAACAGCGTGCACGGGAGGCTTCCGGGCGAGGCGGCATACGATGCCGAGGGGCTTCAGACCATGCGCACATTGGGCAACAACATGGCATGGCTGCTGAAAAGCCGTGCAGCGGCGAACCTGCCTCTTCCTGAGAAGGAGGCCCCTCTCCGTACGAATTTCGTAAGGCAGGACCTGTTCTGACGAATCCTGCTTTTGCCCAATTTGCACCTGACAAGTGCAAAAATTGACAAAATTTGCACTTATCGAGTGCAAATATGCATAACTTTGGATATTGATTCGAACGACAGACGAAATGAAAAGAATTGTAACCCTTTTATTTTCTGCAACATTGCTTGCAGCGGCCGTATGCTCGGCAAAACCGGAAACCGAAGCAAAACTGACAGTAATGTCGTACAACATCAGGCTTGGGACAGCAAACGACGGTACAAATTCATGGCAATACCGTTTCCCGGCCACGGCGTTGATGCTCAGAGACCAGCAGCCGGACGTCTTCGGGCTTCAGGAAGCATACGACTTCCAGGTCCTGTTCATTACGGAAAACTGTGAAGAATACAAGGCTGTGGGCGTCGGCAGGGAAGACGGCAAGTCGGAAGGGGAGCACATGTCCATTGTCTATAACAAGAAGAAGATATCTTTGCTGAAATGGGGCACATTCTGGCTTTCGGATACCCCGGACACCCCGTCAATGGGCTGGGATGCAGCATGTTACCGTACTGCGACGTGGGCACTGATGAAATGCAGGAAGACAGGAAAGAAATTCTATTTTGTCAACACTCACCTCGACCATAAGGGCGCCGCAGCACGCAAGAACGGGCTTGCGCTCGTGGTGGCGAGAATCAGCAGCATGAACAGGGACGGGCTTCCTGTCGTCCTTACGGGCGACTTCAACATGGAGAGCGGCGATCCTGCTTTTTCCGGCCTCGACTCCATGATGAAGAATGCGAGAAATACTGCCAAGAAAACCGACAGCCACCATTCCTATAACGGCTGGGGCAAGTCAGAGTCAGTCATTGACTATATCTATTATTCCGGATTCTCCGAATGCCGGGAATTTTCCACAGTCACGAAGCCGTATGCCGAAAGACGGTTCATATCGGACCATTTTCCGATAATGGCCGAACTTATTTTTTGATGACACTATAGTTGACATTCAAGTCCTTCAGTTCATTGATGAACGGCATTGTCACTGATATTCTGAATTTCTTTGACAGGAATTCTATTTTGTAGTTGGTCTGCGGGTCAAACAGGGTCATCGACAGAGGGATGTTTCCCTTGTTGTGCTTCACGACCGTTATCAGTTTTTCCCTGAAACCGTTGTTCAGCATGGATGTGGAAATGTTTATGCTGAATCCTTTGATGTGCTCTTCGGCAATGTTGCCGAGAAGGGTTATTTTCTTGATTTTGAATGCGTATGGAGGATTGCCTCTGGTTTTGCGGTCCTCAGGTTTCACAAAGTATTTTTCCTCCACCGAACCTTCGATATAAATCGGAGAAAGGGCTGTCAGATACGGCATGAACACTTCATGGTCTTTCCCGAAGAGCGCAAACTCATAACTGCCGCTGAAGTCTTCCACGACGGTTTTCGACCAGGGCGAGCCGGTCTTGCTTGTAAGGGCCTGCGTGCTTGTGATGTAGCCTGCGACGTTCAGTTTTGTCGTGATTTTTTCATTGTCGCATTTGGCGATTATGTCAGGGATGTCGGAAAGTTGGCAATCCGTGAAAGTCTCCATTTCAAAAGCGTACTTGTCAAGCGGATGCGACGACAGATACATGCCCACAAGTTCCTTTTCCCTGCGGAGGAATTCCATCGTGTCCTCTTCGTCGGAAACGATATTTTCCGGCATTTCCGGACGTTCCGGCTTTATTTCCTCCATGTCTCCGAACAGGGAGGCGGCAGAATTCATCTTGTCCCTGTTGTAGAGATCTGCATACCTCAGGATTGCATCCACGAAACTGTCTCCGGACTTGCACATTCCCGAATATTGCTTGCGGCTGAAGCCGAAGCTGTCGAACGCTCCCGAGTAGAGCAAGGCTTCAAACGCTTTTTTGTTGACCGTTCCTGCCATCCTTTCCGAAAAATCCCAGATGTCGGCAAACGGGCCGTTGCTGTTTCGTTCGTCGAGTATGGCCTTGACGATGTTGTCGCCGAAGCCTTTGATGCCGCCGAGCCCGAAACGGATGTTCCCGTCCTTGTTGACCGTGAAGCGGGAATCACTCTCGTTGATGTCCGGAATGAGGACCTTGATGCGGGACTTCTTGCAGTCGTCCATGATTTTCTTGATCTCTTCGAGGTTGGAGAGATTCTTGCTGAGGTTGGCCGCCTGGAATTCCGCAGGGTAATGGGCCTTCATGTAGCCTGTCTGATAACTTACCCACGCATAGCAGGTCGCATGTGACTTGTTGAAGGCATACTGGGCGAATTTCCTCCAGTCTTTCCATATCTTGTTGAGGACCTTTTCCGGATGTCCGTTGGCCTTGCCGCCGCCGATGAACTTGTCATGCAGGGACTCGAGCACGTCTAATTGCTTTTTCCCCATTGCCTTACGCAATTTGTCGGCCTGACCTTTGGTAAAGCCTGCCAGTTTTTGGGAGAGAAGCATGACCTGCTCCTGATATACCGTGACCCCGTATGTGTCCTGCAGGAATTCTTCCATTTCAGGAAGGTCATATTCGATTTTCTCGGTGCCCTGCTTTCTTGCGACGAAGGACGGTATATAATCCATCGGCCCCGGACGGTAGAGGGCATTCATGGCTATGAGGTCCTCGAATCTCGTGGGCTGCAGTTTCTGCAGCCATTCCTTCATTCCGGGAGATTCGAACTGGAACACGCTCGTGGTGTCGCCCCGGCTGTAAAGCCTGTATGTGTCGGCATCGTCGATAGGGATGCTTTCTATGTCTATTTCAATGCCTTTTGTCTTCTTTATGTTTTCGACGCATTCCTTGAGGATGGAAAGGGTCTTGAGTCCGAGGAAGTCCATTTTGAGCATTCCGACTTCCTCGATGAACGAGCCTTCATACTGTGACACCCAGACGTCTTTCCCCGTGGCCTTGTCGGCGGCTATCGTTATCGGGATGTAGTCCGTAAGGTCCCCTCGTCCGATGATCATCGCACAGGCATGTACGCCTGTCTGCCGTATGCTGCCTTCAAGTTTTACGGCATATCTCAACACTTCCTGAGTGAGAAGCGAACCGTTTTCATATTCGTTTTTCAGTTCGTCGATATATTTCAGGCAGTTCTTGAGGGTTACCTTGTAATCTTTCTCTACAGGCCCTTTCTTGAATTTCCTGACAACCTTTATTTTCTGATCCTCGTTGTCCGGGTCCGGAATTTCGACTTCTTTTTCTATGACTTTGAAGCCTTTTTCAAGTTCCTCGTCCTCCTCCATCGGGAGTTCCTGTTCCTCCGTCACCTTTATCGGTTTGTCCGGGATCATCCTGGTAAGTTTGTTGGACTCTTCAATCGGCATGTTGCTGACTCTGGCAACATCCTTTATCGCCATTTTTGCCGCCATCGTGCCGAATGTGATCACGTGCGACACATGGTCCTTGCCGTATGTGTCCTCGACATACTGGAACACGCGGTATCTTCCGTCATCGTCGAAGTCGATGTCGATATCCGGCATGGAGATACGGTCAGGGTTGAGGAAACGCTCGAACAGGAGTTGGTATTTGATTGGGTCTATGTTGGTGATTCCCAAGCAGTAAGCCACGACGGAACCTGCCGCCGAACCACGTCCGGGACCTACCCAAATACCTTGCCTGCGTGCAGCGGCGATGAAGTCTTGCACGATGAGGAAGTAGTCCGGAAATCCCATTCGGCAGATTGTCTTCAATTCGAAGTCGATGCGTTCCGCATGTTCCTCGTCAAGGACGCCATAACGCCTTTCAGCACCCCTGTAGCAGAGTTCGCAGAGGTATGCCACGGAATGGGTGAATGCCTCGCCCCTGTCCGACCCGTCCTTGTTGCAGCGTCCGACATCTATGACATCCTTGTATTTTTCGAGGTACTTGTCCTTTTCGGCGAGGAATGATTCGTCAATCTTGAACACCGGGAGCACGTGTCCTCTGTCGATGGTGTAGTTTTCCACCTTCTCGAAGATTTCCATCGTGTTGGACAGGACTTCCGGGTGGTCAGGGAACAATGCTGCCATTTCCTCCTCGCTCTTGAGGTATTCCTGTTGCGTATATCTCAGGCGGTCCGGATTGTCGAGGTATACGTTCGTGGTAAGGCAAATGAGCCTGTCGTGAGCCGGGCCGTCTTCTTTGTTGACAAAGTGCACGTCATTCGTCGCAATGACCTTGACCCCGGTCTTTTCGGCTATCCGGAAAATGCCCTCGTTGGCAATAAGCTGCTTTTCATATACTTCGAGCGACTGTCCCGGAATTTCAGTCTTGTGGAGCTGGACTTCGAGATAATAGTCGTCTCCGAATACCTTTCTGTGCCATTCCACGGCCTTTTCTGCCGCCTCTGCATCGCCGTCGATCAGGTTTCTCGGAATCTCTCCCGCAATACATGCGGAGCAGCAGATGAGGTCCTGTGCGTATTTCTCCACAACCCAGTGGGAAACCCTCGGCTTGCCGTAATACATTCCCTCGATGTGTCCCGTCGAGACGATTTTCATCAGGTTCTTGTAGCCGTTGTAGTTCTTGGCGAGGAGAATCAGATGGTAGTAGCCCCTGTGTTCCTTGTCCTTTATCGTGTGGTCCGCCTTTGACACGTATATTTCGCATCCGATTATAGGCTTCACGTCAGGGAATTTCTTTGCGAACTTGAAAAATTCCTTCACCCCGTACATGTTCCCGTGGTCGGTGATGGCAAGCCCGGGCATGCCGAGTTCCGAAGCCCTCTTGAAAAGGTTTTCGATTGACGACTGACCGTCCAGAATTGAATATTGGGTATGTACGTGAAGATGAACGAATGCCATGTTGCCTTGCTCCTTGCTTTGAAAATGGAAAGCAAAGTTATAAAAAATATTGTCAGTAGACAAAAAGAGAGCGGACCAAATTAAAGGATTTGATCCGCTCTCTTAATGTATTGAAAATCAATTATTTTCTTTTGTTTCCGGCTGCTTCGAGCTTCTTCGCCTGTTTCCTTTCGAGAGACATTGTCACGTCGTACATGATAGGTGTGGCGATGAAGATGGATGCGTATGTACCCACTGCGATTCCGACGCAAAGTGCCACGGCCATACCCCTGATTACCTCGCCTCCGAAGATTGCGATTGCAATCATCACGATGAGAGTCGTGAGGGAAGTGTTCATCGTACGGGACAAAGTGCTGTTCAATGCCTGGTTGACATTGGTCTCGAACGGCATCTTAGGATGCAGGGTCTTGTATTCCCTGATTCGGTCGAAAATCACCACGGTATCGTTGATCGCGTAACCGATGATGGTCAGTACCGCTGCGATGAACGTCTGGTCGACATCAAGGCTGAAAGGAAGTATTCCTGTGAACAGGGAGAAGAAACCGACTACGATGATGGCCGTATGAGCCAGTCCGAGAGTACCTCCGAGTCCCCAAGTCCATTTCCTGAACCGCAATGCTATGTAGATGAATATTACCAGCAGTGCTATGATGACTGCTATGATGGCGTCTCTCTTTATGTCGTCGGCGATCGAAGCGTCAACCTTGTCGGAACTGATGATTCCGTTCGGATTGGTTGCCGTCGACGTGAACTGGTCTATTGTCATGTCTGCGGCATAGAATCCCTTGACGGCATTGAAGAGTTTTGCTTCCACTGCAGCATCTGCCTGGTCGGATTTGTCTTCGATCATGTACTGGGTAGTGATTTTCATCTGGCTTTCTCCGCCGAACTGCTTTTCCTCTACACCGCCGTCGAACTCTTTAACGAGGGATGCCCTGACATCTTCAACGGACACCGGCTGGTCGAACCTTACCACGAACGTACGTCCGCCTGCGAAATCCACACCGTATGTAAAGCCTTTCGTAAACATCGACACGATGCAGATGACGATTACGATTGAAGATACGGTATATGTGATCTTTCTCTTGCTGAGGAAGTTGATGGTCGTGTTCTGCAGGAAATTCCTTGTGAGCTTGTTGTCGAACGTGATCTTTCTGCCTTTGGCGAGCCTGTCGTCGAAAATCAGCCTTGAGATGAAAATGGATGTCAGCACGGATGTGATGATACCGATGATCAGCGTAGTGGCGAATCCCTGTACAGGGCCGGAACCGAAGATGAAGAGGACGATACCGGTAAGGATTGTCGTCACCTGTCCGTCGATGATTGCGGAGTATGCGTTGGAATAACCGTCAGCAATCGCCTTGCTGAGTCCTTTCCCGGAACGGATCTCCTCCTTGATACGTTCATATATGATGACGTTTGCATCGACTGCCATACCGAGGGTAAGCACGAGACCTGCTATACCCGGCAATGTGAGCACTGCAGAGAATGAGGCAAGCGCACCGAACAGGAAGAGCACGTTGCAGAGCAGGGCCACGTCAGCGACAAGACCGGCACCGTGATAGAAGAATGCCATATAGAGCAGCACGAGAAGGAACGCTATCACGAATGATATGAGACCCGCATTGATTGATTCGGCTCCGAGAGACGGACCGACAACCTGTTCCTGCACGATTTTGGCCGGAGCCGGAAGCGTACCGGACTTGAGCACGTTCACGAGGTCTTCTGCCTCTTCAAGTGTGAAGTTTCCGGTAATCTGGGAGTTACCGCCTGTAATTTCAGTATTTACCACAGGGTGCGAATATACCATGTTGTCGAGGACAATCGCAACCTGCCTGTTGATGTTGTCCTTAGTGATTCTTGCCCATACCTTTGCAGCCTCTGCGCTCATTGACATGGACACTTCAGGGCTTGCGCCGTTGTACTGCACCCTTGCGTCGGTGATGAACTTCTGGTCACGCTCTCCCTTGAGGGCGGCTTCGCCGTTGAGAGAACTCCTGATTGCCACGAGTTCATACTGGTTGCCCTCTATAGGCTTGACAGACCACATAGGGATCAGGTCTTCAGGGAAGAGGGCTTTGACTTCAGGCATGTTGAGGAGTTTGTTCACCCGTGCGGTGTCGCTGAAATGGGCATATCCCATTGTCGCTCCTCTCATCACGTTTCCGGTCTGCCCTACAGGAGGGGTCAGGACTGCGAAAAGAGGATTTTCCTTCTTCCAGACTTCAAGGTCTGCCGATTCGGATGCCTGCGCTGCGATTTCTTCTGAAAGGATGTCGCTTGCAGTATCCTGCACTGCAGGAGTTTCAACCGGTTCTGCAGTGTCTTCTTCTGAACTTTCAAGGTCTGCCAGAATGCCGTTTGCCTCGGTCATGTACTGGAATATCTCGCTTGTCTCGTAGGTCGTCCAGAACTCGAGGGATGCTGTTCCCTGGAGGAGTTTCCTTACGCGTTCAGGTTCCTTTACTCCAGGAAGTTCCACGAGGATACGGCCGGTATTTCCGACTTTCTGGATGTTCGGCTGGGTCACGCCGAAGCGGTCAACCCTGTTGCGGAGCACTTCGAATGAGTTTGCAATCGCACTTTCAGCCTCAGCCCTGATGAGGGCTATTATCTCTTCGTCGGTAGACTCGAGTTTCTTGTTCTCTGTCTTGTTTTTCCTGTCGAGGCCGATGAATATGTTGGACAGCCTCTGTCCTCCGGCGGTCTCTTTCCATGCTTCGTCGAACAGCGTGATGAAATCCGTACCGGATGTCTTGCTGCGTTCGAGAGCGAGGGAGAATGCCTTTGTATATTCCGGAGAAAGATTGTTTTCGGCAAGAGCCTGGACGACATCTTCGAGCTGTACCTGCAGCATGACGTTCATACCGCCCTTCAGGTCAAGTCCGAGATTGATCTCCTTTTCTCTCACGTCGTCGAACGTATAGCCGAAGTATACTTTTTTCGACGAGATCGAGTCGATGTACCATTTGTTTTTGTCTTCTCTGATGGAATCAAGCACATAGGCCTTGTCCAAATCCGGAGTCTGTTCGTAGGCTGAACTGCTCTTGTACGCCTCCACCGCTTTCTCCGCATATTTGACAGCCTTGTTCTCGTGAATCTTTGTCACGGCCGTGAACATGAGTTGCCAGATGCAGGCAAGAGCAATAAGGATCGCCACGAATCTGATAGCACCTTTACTTTGCATAATTTTATCGTTAATTTTAGAATTTGATTTTCTAACTCCAAAATAGGGCACAAATTTACTATTTTTTTCTTATAAATAAAGTATTTCTTATTTTTGTGTTCTTGAAATGAGCTGAACGGGCTATGACTGCGCATATAAGAAAGTTTCTTTTTTTTGTTTTCGTTCCGGTCCTGTCCATGCTTCCTGCGGGCCTTCTTGCCGGAAACGGGGCGGACAGTCTCCTCCGGAAGGCGGATTCCTTGAGGCTGGCGTATGATTTCGCCGGATCCGTCGGACTTTATGACGAGATTCTGGATACCGTCACGGATTCCGTGCAGAGGATTGCCGTTGAAGACATGAAGATATTGTCAGAAAACGGTGCGGAAATGATGGACTTCGTGTCCGGGCCGACGGTTGTGGCCCGTCATCTGTTTTCACTGGACGATTTCTATCTCTACTATCCATTGCCGGACATGAGCTGGAGACCGCTTCCGAACGTCCTTGATTCGGCAAAGGTTCCGCATCCGCTCGTTAAGGCCACATATGTGCCGGAAGGCAGCAGCGAAATCTTCTTTTCCGCAGCGGACGAGAACGGGGCAAGGAACATTTACCGGACGGAGTACAGGGACACGATATGGAGTCTGCCTGCCCTGCTGAATGAAGGGACGACTTCATCAGGAGACGAGATATATCCGATGCTCTCTCCTGACGGAAAACAACTCTTCTTCGCATCTTCCGGCCTGTACGGTATGGGAGGTTATGACCTGTACATGTCACAATGGGATGAGGAGCGCAATGAATGGGGCGTCCCGATGAATATGGGTTTCCCGTATTCTTCTCCTTATGATGACTTCTTGTTCGTCAATACTGCCGACGGCAAGTATTCTATATTTGCTTCAACGAGGGATTGTCCGAAGGACAGCGTATGCGTATATGTGCTTGAATACGACAATATGCCTGTCCGCAAAAGCATGAGGGACGCTTCTGAGCTGAAATCTCTTTGTCGGCTTGATCCGGACGGGGATGTATCCAAAATGGACAATGCGTCAGCCGTGTCGTCCGGAATCATGGAAAATGAGGATACGCGCCGTTATATGGAAAAGGCTGCAGAAGTAAGGGCTTTGAGGGATTCCATAGCCGCCTGTTCCGACAATCTGGAAAAGGACAGGCTGCGTTATGCCGAAATGACGGATGCTGAAGGAAAGAACAAGGTGGCTGAAGAAATTTTGAGGAAGGAAGCGGCAATACCTTTGCTCCGGGATTCATTGGAAAAGGTGTCGGCCCAGCTGCAGGACATAGAAATGGAATTCCTGTTCAGCGGAGTGGTCCTGGACCCGGAGAAACTGATGCATGAGGCGGACAGGGAGGTCAAGGGGGCTTCGACAAACTATGTGTTTACAAGAAAAAATCCCGGAAAGGCTCCCGAAATGAAGATTGAGGTCCCGAAAGAGAAATTCGACTATACGTTCATGGTCCTTCCGGAAGGACGTTTTGCGGAAGACAACACTATTCCGGACGGTATCGTGTACCAGATTCAGATGTTCAGCCTTTCTTCTAAGGCTACGATAAAGCAGCTCAAGGGTCTTAGTCCGGTGTTTGAGGAGCGTACGGCATCCGGGAGATACACCTACCGGGTCGGCGTTTTCCGGAAATATGCCGATGTCCTTTCCAATCTCAACAAGGTCAAGAAACTGGGCTTCCGGGAAGCCTTCATAACGGCGTTCCATGACGGAAAGCCGGTACAGATCCAGAAGGCCAAGGCCATGGAAAAGGCTGCAAAGAAGATAGTCCCGCTGTATCAGATAGTCATTTCTCCGGCAGACGGAGTCCTCCATGACGTTACCGTCAAGGCAATTGGGCAGATGTGCGGCAAGGATATCGCAAAGTCGGAAAAGGACGGGCGGACAGAGTTCTTGGTGGGACCGTTCGAAGATACGGAGGAAATGGAGAGGGTAGTGGCTGCAATCAAGGCGGCGGGAGAGTCTGATGTGGTCACGGTAAAGACTGGAGAAAAGGAAATTGACGGATAATATTTTTCTTATGGCATTTATAATCATTCTGATTGCAGTCGGCGTACTGCTGGTTCTGGCCGAAATTTTCCTGATTCCCGGCATCGGAGTCGCGGGGATTCTCGGGCTGATTTCTTTGGGCGGCTCCTGTTTCTATGCCTTTTCCGAATTCGGAAGCACAACGGGGGTCATAGTGACATTGGTCAACAGCATTCTCGTGGTAGGACTTACTGTCTATCTTATGAGGGCGAAGACCTGGAAGAAACTTGCCCTGAAGACCAACATAGACTCGAAGGTCAACGCATTCGACGAGACCAAATTGGCTGTCGGGGACCGTGGGAGGACTCTTACACGGCTTGCTCCTATGGGGATGGCGATCATAAATGATGTCAAGTATGAAGTCAAGACACTGGAAGGCATAATAGACGCCGGTACCGAGGTTGAGGTGGCCATGCTTGAGGACAACAAGGTTTATGTGAAGCGTCTCGAAGTGGACTATTGATGTTTCCGGTTCGTATAATCCAATAAATTTATGAGAATATGACAATGATTGTTGTATGGGTCGCAATCGCTATTGTCGGCCTGATGATTTTTCTGTGGTTTTTCCCTGTGACGCTGTGGTTCCAGGCATTGATTTCCGGCGTGAGGATTTCCCTTGTCCAGCTTGTGCTTATGAGGTGGAGAAAGGTGCCTCCGGGAACGATTGTCATGGCGATGGTGACAGGGACGAAGGCGGGGCTGAAACTTGACGCCAATGAACTTGAGGCCCATTATCTTGCAAAAGGGAATGTCCCGAATGTTGTTAATGCCCTCATATCGGCAGACAAGGCCAACATTTCCCTTGATTTCAAGATGGCTGCGGCGATAGACCTTGCCGGACGAGATGTGTTCGAGGCCGTGCAGATGTCCGTCAATCCCAAGGTCATCAATACGCCTCCTGTTACGGCAGTGGCAAAGGACGGTATCCAGCTGATTGCGAAGGCAAGGGTCACTGTGCGTGCGAACATCAAGCAGCTTGTCGGAGGAGCAGGGGAGGAGACCGTGCTCGCAAGGGTAGGCGAAGGCATCGTTTCTAGCATCGGTTCGGCGGAAAGCCACAAAATGGTCCTCGAAAATCCGGATTCCATTTCCAAGGTCGTCTTGAGCAAGGGTCTTGATGCTGGTACCGCTTTCGAAATCCTTTCGATTGACATTGCCGATATCGACATCGGAAAGAACATCGGGGCTGTGCTTCAGATGGACCAGGCTGAGGCTGACAAGAATATCGCCCAGGCTCGTGCCGAGGAGCGCAGGGCAATGGCTGTGGCTCTGGAGCAGGAGATGAAGGCGAAGGCTCAGGAGGCCCGTGCGAAAGTGATCGAGGCCGAGACGCAGATTCCTCTTGCTATGGCGGAGGCGTTCCGCAGCGGCAATCTCGGGGTCATGGACTATTACAGAATCAAGAACATCCAGGCCGATACCGAAATGCGGGAGAATATCGCAAAATAGATTGAGCGGAGGCGACTGAAATGAATTTGGTCGCCTCCCTTGTTTTTCTCTGGACATGATGCCGGAGATTTGTGTCCAAATAAATTTGGTGGAAAGGAAGATTTGAGTTACCTTTGTCATCCCATTTGGTGAGATGGGTGAGTGGCTTAAACCAGCAGTTTGCTAAACTGCCGTACGGGATTACCGTACCGGGGGTTCGAATCCCCCTCTCACCGCTCATGACGGCAGCCGGTTGCTGAAAAGCAACTGGCTGTTTTTTTGCCCGCTCCATAGCAAACTTGTTTGCATAAGGAGCAAGGGCGGAAAACAGCCATTATGACCGCAGGTCATCGGCTGCCGTCATGCAGGCGCCCCTGCGGCGAGCAGGGAGGGGAATGAGAACCGAAGAGCGCACAATCCCCGAAGAGCATACATCTCGGCCTTGCGCGATGCATTAAAAAATAAACGGCGAAAAGGGAGGGGAAAGAGCAGAAAAGCGA
>CALVDU010000028.1 GCA_944326375.1 uncultured Bacteroidales bacterium
GCTACTCTTGCTTTTACACAAGCCGGCTTCATCCGAAATGCTAAGCCGTTGTAGTCTGGACTATTTCATGGTCATGCACAAAATGTGTTTAGACCCTCCCTGTATAGTCTCTGCGCCATTTATCAACATGGTGTTGAATTTAGTAAGTCATCGCCAAAGCAGATATTTCTATCTGCGAGGTTTCTGTTTTTTAGGGGAGTTCTACTTTCAAAGTTTCCTTTGAAGCACTCTTATTATTCCTCCCTCTGTAGCTGTCGGTCAAAGCATGGCAATTTGGACATAAAATGGCCAGGTTTTCGAGTCTGTTATCCCTGTTGTCACCATTCTTGTGATGAATTTCCAAAGGAATGTCATATCCCATCCATTTTGTCTGTCCGCAACATTCACATTTCTTTTCTTTCAGGTGGTCTTTGAACAATCGATTTTTCAATTTGAAAGATTGAAAAGTCGAACCGTTGATTAGAATTTCGGATAAATTTCGAGCCTTGTTCGGCCTGAATTTCAATCCGACATTCCAGCCTTGCCCTCTGAAATGAGAGATGTCAATGTTGTACGCAATAATGGCGTTGTGCATAAGTTTGTAATTGCCGCCACAAGGTTTTAGCCCCAAATATCTGCACATGCCAGCAATGCTGAAAGAACTTTTTGCCGCTGCTTCAAATTCTTCTCTGCTTCGTTTTGTTTTCATATATTGTAATGAATCAATGCAAAGCAATCCGGCAGAGAGGTCAGAATCCCAAAGTCCTGCGTGTCTACCTATTCCACCACCAGAGCAACGGCGCAAAGATAGTGCAAATTTTGGTTAATCCATGATAAAATGCTAAATTGCATCACGAAACAATTATGGACATGGAAGAAAAACTCATGAACAACCCGTACTACGCCAAAGCGATAGAGTACATCCAGACCCACGACCTGAATGCCCTTGAGCCAGGCAAGCACATCATCGACGGGGACAACCTTTTCGTGAACATCGTGGACAGCAACATGAAGACGGTCCGGCAGGCGCGCCTTGAAGTGCATGACAAATATATAGACATCCAGGTGCCGCTATCCAAGGAGGAAACTTTCGGAGTCAAGCCCCGCAGCGAATGCAGACTGCCTGACGGCGAAATGAATGTCGAGAAAGACATCCTTTTCTACAACGACCCTGTCGAGGAAACCGTCACGATTGCCCCGGGTGAAATGATAGCGTTTCCGCCTGAAACGGCACATGCTCCGCTTATAGGCGAAGGCATAGTGCGTAAGGCCATTTTCAAGGTAAGGGTAAAATAGTCCGGCTGCAAGGGACTCGCATCCTTACGGCAGGCACGGCCTGTTACCAGAAAAAAGAAGCCGAACCTCCCGCAGTCAGCGTGTGCAGGAACGGCTTTTGGGTCGTGTTGCGTATTGCCTCATAGCCTACAAGGGCCTTTATCCTGAAGTTTTCCCCGCTCAACACCCCGATTCCCGCCTCGACGGCGAAATCAAACCCGTCGAGCATTCTTGTCTGCATTCCTCCCGACAGCGAATATCCTGCGAGAGCCTTCACATCAAACGACATGATTTTCAGGAACGGCAGGTTCCAATAACCTCCGGCCATGAAGCTGTACGCATTCCACGACGGACTGTCTGACGGCATGAATGAGTTCGCCCCGACTCTGGCACAGACTCCCGCACGCGGAATAACCGGAATTTCAGCCTGTATGCCGCTCGTGCCTCCGCCCGCAGCTCCATTGTCGCCGTTGAGGATGAAACGGTAACCGAAATAAAGCCCCAGTTCATAATATTTCTTTGACGGGTCGATGAACGGCTGCGGCGCAGCCCATTCAGAGTTGATGTGCCTGTCCTTGAATATCTTGTCTGCAATGAAATATCCCAAATGGGTTGCAGCGATGCCGATTGCCGCACCTGCCACGACATCTGTCGTATAGTGCCTGTCGTTGAGCACCCTCGAAACCCCGGTCGCTGCGGCTACGGTGTATGCCCCGATGCTGAACCACGGGCTTCTCCATCCGTATTCCTTGTGCATCATCGTCGCCATCATGAAACTCGTCGCAGTATGTCCCGAAGGAAATGAATTGTTGCTTGTCCCGTCAGGCCGAGGTCTGCGTACCGTGTATTTCAGTCCGTTCACGGCGGCAGCCATTGCCGCAGCCGAGAATGCGTCGGACACAACCATCCGTCCCCAGGAACTCCTGCTGTCGTACCCGAAAGCCTTCATTCCGACCGTCACTGCAAGCGGGGAATATTGCAGCCAGTCGTCGAAACCGTAATGCAGGCCCGGAACGGCGTTGTTCCGTATGGCACGTATTCCGTCGTCGAACGAGGGCAATGTCTGTGAATATGTCTCATTACCCGCCAGCAGCAACAATGCCGCTGCAAAAATTGTCAATCTTTTCATTCTTGAAGGACCGGGTGGTGTTTTTGGCAAAAATAGAGTAATTTTGTGAGAATATTCAAATGAAATCATGATAATAGCATTCGACGGGAAAAAGGCTGCAAACAACCGTGCAGGTCTCGGCAATTATAGCAGGTTTGTCATCAGGTGCATGGCGGAGAGATTTCCGGATATCCGCTTCGACGTATATGTCGGGAAAAAACGGAATCCTGCCCTTCTTTCCGCACTGGAAAAGTTTCCCAATGTCAATATATGCACTCCGACACATCCGGTGCTGAAACATTTTTCTGCATTGTGGGATATGTTCGGCATCCCGTATGAACTGAAGAAGAGAGGCGCGGACATATATCACGGGCTTTCCAACGTCCTTCCCCGGAATATCCGCAAGGCGGAAGGCGTGAAATCGCTTGTCACAATCCATGACCTGATATTCCTGTCATTTCCTCATACATACAGCTGGTTTGACAGGCATTTCCATAACCTGAAATTCAGGCATGCCTGCCGCACTGCCGACAAAATCATAGCCGTAAGCCAATGTACTGCCGAGGATATTTTCAAGTGCTACAAAGTTCCGAAAAAGGAAATCAGCGTGGTCTATCAGGGCTGCGATTCCTCTTTCCGGGAAAAATGCACGGAAGAGTTCAAGGCAGAAGTGCGCAGGCAGTTCACTCTGCCGGTCCGTTATGTCCTGAGCGTCGGCACCGTTGAGGAAAGAAAGAATACAGCACTGATTGTCAGGGCATTGAAGAATTTTCCTGAATTGCATCTTGTGATAGTCGGGCGCAGGACGAAATATGCCGGTACGGTTGAGGAGACTGCTGCCGAACTCGGCATTTCCGACAGGGTGCATATCCTTTCCGGAGTGGGTTTCAATGAGTTGCCGGCTGTCTATCAAATGGCGGAACTGTTTGTGTATCCGTCAAAATACGAAGGCTTCGGGATTCCGATGCTTGAGGCATTGTGCAGCGGCGTGCCGGCGATAGGTGCCACAGGCTCGTGTCTTGAGGAAGCGGGCGGGGATGCGGCTCTTTATACCGACCCTGAGGACGCTGACGACCTCTCCGAAAAGATGTCCAGAGTGCTTTCCGACCCGGAATTGAGGCAGTCCATGATTGAAAAGGGCTATGCCCATGCCGCAAAATTTACCGACGAGGCTCTTGCGGATTCGCTTATGGAAGTCTATAAGAAAGTCCTTAAAGGCTGATTCCAGGCTCATTAATAAGACGAGACATATCCCAATGTGATTGCGCTGATGCGCACATCCTGTCCGAATTGCCGTCTCAATGCCCTGTGGCATGAATGCATTGTCGCACCGGTGGTAAACACGTCGTCCACTATTGCTATGTGCTTTGGTTTCAGCCGGGACGCCGTCTTTTCCCTGACGGCAAATGCGTTTCTGACGTTTTCTCGCTTGACTTCCTTGTCCAGCTTGGTCTGCGTCTGCGTTCTCCTGCGCCGGTACAGCAGGTTTGTGCACAAATTTGCCCCTGTGACATTGGCAATGGCTGACGCAATTATTTCTGCCTGGTTGTAGCCCCGTTTCAGAAGCCGCAAGGGATGCAGCGGAATCGGGACAATTAGGTCGATGTCCCCGAAAAGCGGGGATGCGGCAATCTTTTCACCCAAAAGATGGCCGAAATATTTTCCTGCGGATGTGTCTCCGTGATATTTCAGCCGGTAGGCAATCTGTCTGTAGCCTGCTCCCGAACGGTAGAAGAACAGGGCTGCCGCACGCGAATATGCTTCGTATGAGCAGTCTCCGCTGCGTTCCATTTCTTCGCTGATGAGGGCGTTGAACGCTTCCGCCATTGGATTTTTCTCGAAGTTCCAGAAAAAAGTAAAAGGAAAATCAGCCATGCAATAAATGCACAGATGATTTTCCTGTATTCCCAACCGTCTTCCGCAGACGATGCATTCGCGCGGAAGCATGAGGTCGGCAAGTCCTTCAAGATATTTTCCGATAAAGTTCATATTCCCGCAAAATGGGGAAAATTTCCGGACAAGGTCGCCGGAAAAAGAAAAACTTTGGACGGAAAAAGAAAAATTTGCCGTTTTTGGAAAAAGTTTTTAGCAGTTCATTCCGCCGCAGCAGTGGATTACCTGGCCGCTCACGTATGAAGAGAGCTCTGAACCGAGGAAGAGAGCCACGTTTGCCACATCCTCAGGAGTACCGCCGCGCCTGAGAGGAATCTGTTTTGCCCATTCTTCGCGTACCTTGTCGGAAAGTGCGTTGGTCATGTCCGTGATGATGAATCCCGGAGCGATGCAGTTTGCACGGATTCCGCGGGGGCCCATTTCCTTGGCGATTGACTTGGCAAGCCCGATGAGCCCTGCCTTTGATGCGGAATAGTTGCACTGGCCTGCGTTTCCGGAAACTCCGACTACGGATGACATGTTGATGATGCTGCCGCCTCTCTGCTTTGCCATGATAGGGGTCACGGCGTGGATGAAGTTGAATGCAGACTTGAGGTTTACGGTGAGAACAGCGTCCCACTGGGCCTCGGTCATCCTCATCATGAGGCCGTCCTTTGTGATGCCTGCGTTGTTCACGAGTATGTCGATGTGTCCGAATTCCTGCTGGATTTCGGCAACTACCTTGTGAGTCTCTTCAAAGTCGGCAGCATTGGAGGCGTATGCCTTGCATTTTACCCCGAATGCTTCGATTTCCTTTACTGTCGTTTCGGCAGCCTCGTTGATAACAAGGTCGGTAAAGGCTATGTCAGCGCCTTCTGAAGCGTATTTCAATGCAATTGCCTTTCCGATTCCTCTTGCCGCTCCTGTAATCAGGGCGACCTTACCATTAAGAAGTCCCATTGTCTTTATTTTTATTGTTAATCAATAATTTTTGCAAAAATACCGTACCGGATTCTTTTTGCCAAAAAAAATTGAGTTTATCTTTGCTGCGTAAATCATATATGGGCAGATAATATGGCAAACGAAATACGTAATCCGGAACTTTGGCAGGACGGAAGCCTGAAAATAGATTGGGTCAGGCATCATGCGCCACTTTTGAACGGGCTTGAAAAGGAATTTGCGGAAGAAAGGCCTTTCGCCGGGCTGAAGATAGCCTTGTCGGTACACCTCGAAGCCAAGACCGCATATCTGTGCAAGGTTCTCGCTGCCGGCGGGGCAGAAATGTATGTTACCGGAAGCAATCCGCTGTCCACGCAGGACGATGTGGCTGCGGCCCTTGTCCATGAAGGAATGAATGTGTTTGCATGGTACGGAAGCACTCCGGAAGAATATGAAAGACATATAAGAAAAGTGCTTGAGCCGGGACCGGCCATAATAATTGATGATGGGGGAGACCTCGTTTCTCTGATGCATTCCGAATACCGGGATCTCATTCCGGGAGTGATAGGAGGATGTGAGGAGACGACCACTGGCATTCTCAGGCTCAAGGCTCTCGACAGGGCAGGAAAGTTGGGCTTCCCGATGATGCTCGTGAACAATGCCGACTGCAAGCATCTGTTTGATAACCGTTACGGTACGGGTCAGTCCGTATGGACAGGAATAAACCGTGCGACCAATCTGATTGTCGCCGGAAAGAATGTGGTCGTGGCAGGTTATGGCTGGTGCGGCAAGGGCGTGGCCATGAGGGCGAAAGGTCTTGGGGCAGACGTGATTGTGACTGAAGTTGATCCTGTAAAGGCCATGGAGGCTGTCATGGACGGGTTCAAGGTCATGAAGATGTCCCAGGCTGCTCCGCTGGGGGATGTGTTCGTTACCGTGACAGGATGCAGGGACGTGGTAGGTCCTGAGGACTTCATGAAGATGAAGGATGGCGCAATCTGCTGCAATGCAGGCCATTTCGATGTTGAGGTGGATGTGGCTTCGCTCAAAAGGATGGCCGTGTCTTCAAGACTTGCACGCAAGGATATCATGGCATATACGTTGGAGAATGGCAATACAATATATATAATTGCCGAAGGCAGGCTCGTGAATCTTGCTGCCGGAGACGGACATCCTGCCGAAATCATGGACATGTCATTCGCAATTCAGGCTTTGAGCGCAAGGTATCTTGTGCAGAACAGGAATGTCATCGCCCGTGAGCCGGGCAAGATGCTCAATGATGTTCCTGCCGAAATCGACCGTGAGGTAGCGTTCCGGGAACTGAAGAACTGGGGTTGCGAGATTGATGCCCTGACGGAAGAACAATACAATTATCTATACTGTTAGGCGGACGGCTGCGGCCGGGATGACGGCATTACAGCCGCCGTTCGTTGCGCACGAGGGCGATGAAAATGAACAGCAGGGCAGTGAACGCCCACAACGAAGACCCTCCATAACTCACGAACGGCAACGGAATCCCGATTACCGGCATTATGCCGATTGTCATCCCGATATTGATGAACAGGTGCATGAACGTGCAGCTTGCCACGCAATATCCGTAAATTCTCGTGAAAGCCTCCCGGCTCTTCTCCGCATTCTGGATTATCCTCCATATCAGGAGCGAATAGAGGAATATCACGAATGCGCAGCCCACGAAGCCCCACTCTTCACCGATAGTGCAGAAAATGAAGTCCGTGCTCTGCTCCGGAACGAATCCGTAAGTGGTCTGCGTACCGTTCATGAACCCTTTGCCGAACAGTCCGCCCGAGCCGATGGCAATCATGGACTGGTTTACATTGTAGCCGACTCCGGTCGGATCTTCTTTCATTCCGAGCAACACTTCTATACGTTTCCTCTGATGCTCCTGGAGGACATCATGGAAGATGAAATCCACGGAAAATATGAGCAGTATGCCGGCCACAAAAGCCGCTATTGACATCCATTTGAACATGCTCCGTTCCCTGTATGCCCTGAAGGCGTAATACGGCAGGGCGCATGCTGCCGCTCCGAGCAGCACATATTCAGGCCGGAACTTCGCCAGGAACGATTCTTCCCCTGCGGACACGGCATCCGCAAGTTCCCTCAATCCCCACGGAAGAAATGCCATGACGGCTATGAAAGGCAGCACTGTGAACGACCATTGCTTCATTTTTCCGGAATACAGCCCGTTGCAGATGGTGGTCACACCGATCAGCACGAGAATCGAGGCGTATGGAGAGACGGTCAGCGTGACAATGAACAGCAGGATGGCCATTGCTATCATGAACAGAAGCCAGCCCGACAGGCCCTCACGGTAGAGCACGAATGCAAATCCGACATAGACGAGGGCTGAACCTGTCTCACTCTGTGCGACAATGATCGCCATAGGGAACAGGATTACGGCCGCCGTGACAAGAAAATCCTTCATGCTCCTCATACGGTAGCCTACCTGGCTCATTATTGTGGCGAGCATCAGGGACGTGGAAATCTTGGAGATTTCTGCCGGCTGGAATCTTATCGGTCCGAATTCGAACCATGACCGCGAGCCCTTGACCTCAACTCCCAGAAAAATGACCGCCACCAGCAATCCTATCGTACATACGTATATGGGCAGGGAGAAACCTTCGTAGATATTGGGATTCAGCACGAACAGGATGACTGCGGCTATGGCGAATGCAGTCACCATCCATACGAACTGCTTGCCGCTTCTCGTGGAAAAGTCGAATATGGATGAAGGTTCTGCCGACTGCACGGAAGCATAGATGTTGAACCACCCGATGAAAACCAGCAGGAGGTAGCATATTACCATGGTCCAGTCGACCGTGTCCTTTATTCCTCGTCCCTTATAACGTTCCATGCCCAATCAGTCCGTTTTGACCTTATCCAGGAGATTGCCTTCCAGAATTCTTTGTTCCAGAGGCTTTCTGCTTTCTCCTATTTCTCCGTTCAGATATTTTTCCACGAGAAGCGATGCTATCGGCGCAGCCCAGCGTGCCCCGAACGAACCATGCTCCACGTATGCTGCGACGGCTATTTTCGGGTTGTCTTTCGGGGCGAAGCAGATGAAGACCGAATTGTCGTCTCCGCGGGGATTCTGTGCCGTACCTGTCTTCCCGCAGATGTCCAGCCCGTCTACGGCGGCAATTGTCGCCGTACCTCCCGAGCCGTAGCCGCTGTTGACAGCACGGTACATTCCTTCAATGACTTTCGGAAAATGTACCGTATCCACGAGGGTATATTGCTTTTCCTTGTATTTGTTGTCTATCGTCACTTCCTTCGAATCCTTTATGATGTGCGGGATGTAGTAATGGCCCCGGTTGGCTATCGTGGCGCACAGGTTTGCAAGATGCAGGGGAGTGCAGCCTATTTCCCCCTGTCCGATTGACAGGGAAATGACGGTAGTGGCTTTCCATCTTCCCTTACCGTATACCTTGTCGTAATATTTGGAGTCGGGAATGAATCCTCCGAGTTCAGACGGGAAGTCGCTTCCCAACTTCTTGCCGAAGCCGAAACTTTTGACATATTCGTTCCACTTGTCCATAGCCTCGCCAATCGAGGAATACTTGTCATTTTCCAGCAGTCCGCGCAGCACATAGCAATAATATGCGTTGCACGACATCATGATTGACTCTTCCAAATCCAGCGGGGACCGGTGTGCATGGCATCCGAGTTTGTTCCTTCCGAAATGATAGCCCATCTGGCACGGATATTCCGTTTCGGGGGTTATCACGCCTTCCTGAAGCCCTATCAGGCCGTTCACGAGTTTGAATACCGAGCCCGGAGGATATGGGGATTGCACAGCCCTGTTGAACATCGGCTTGTACGGGTTTGCAGCGATTTCGTTGTAGTGTGCGCCTATGTCAGCGAGCATTTCCACGTCTATTCCGGGGCTGGACACAAGCGTCAGGATTTCCCCGGTGGACGGTTCTATCGCCACAAGGCTTCCGACCTTGTTTTCCATGAGAGCCTGTCCGTAGTGCTGGAGTTCAGCGTCTATCGTCGTGGTTATGTCCTTGCCGGGAACGGCATCCTTGTCCATTTCTCCGTCGCGGTAGCGGCTTTCAATCTTGTTATGGGAATTCCTCAGGTAAATATTGTAGCCTTTTTCCCCTTTCAGGTATTCTTCGCAGGTAGCCTCGATTCCTGTCTTTCCGGCATAGTCTCCCGCCTTGTACTTTCCTCCGCTCCGCTTTATGAGGTCAGCGTCCACTTCCGAGACATAGCCGAGCAGGTTGCCTCCGGCATTGTACGGATATTCGCGGATGCTTCTTGCCTGCCCCCTGAACCCTGGGAACATGTATGCTATTTCAGCGAATTTCATGTATGTCTCCGGCGGCAGCTGGCGCAGCATCACGACTGACTGATAGCCGATTTTTCTGCGGTCACGATGATATTCCTTCATCTTTTCCCTGACGAACTCGGGAGTGATGCCGAGCGTCCTGCAGAGGGTGAGCGTGTCGAATGCCTCGACTTCCTTCGGTGTGACAAGCAAGTCGTATGCTATCTTGTTGCCAACGAGGATTTTGCCGTTTCTGTCGTGGATGATGCCCCTCGTCGGATAGATTATCGAATACACCATCGAATTGTTGCTGGCGTCTATCTTGTACTTGTCGTCAACTATCTGTATGACAAACAGACGCACCACAAGAATCATTACGGCTGCGACGAGACCGATTCTGAGTTTGTTTACCCTGTTCAGTTTCATGTCGCTCCTATTTCTTGTCGTCAGGTATGAGTGATGACGCTACAATCACGGATATGAGATATCCGGAGGCTTCCGAAATTCCGAATCTTGCAAGATTGAACCAGAAAGGACGCATTCCTGCGCCATCGGCAGTGATATATATCGCCAAAAATATGGCATGGAATGTCAGGATTGCCGCAGAAATCTTGCCGAACCCGTTTTTCCTGAACGACAGGGAATCCTTGCGGTCGATGAGGTCTTTTCCGAAAAAGAGCTGCATTATCGGTTTCCTGACAGCAGCCACAGGCACAAGGGAAAGGGCATTCAGTCCAAGCAGCCCTTCCGACAGCCAGTCTACGGCAAGTCCGGTGGCAAATGCAATCAGCATTGCCGGGATTGTTCCCACCGACAGCGGAAGACACAATATCATGACAGGAAGAACGGACAGGACAAGCAGGGGGCTGAACTGACAATAATTGCAGATGAGAATCTGAATGATTGCCAGCAGCATGTACATCAGTCCGAAATTCTGTGCAGTCTTCATCTGTTTTCCAGTTCTGAAATCTCTTCCGTGCTTACGTTGTTGACCACCGTAACGTACCTTATCGAAGAGAAATCTTCAAAAAGTTCAACTTTTATTTCGTAGGTAGCCCCGTTTTCTACCTTGTATTCCCCTATGATTCCGAGAGGGATGTCCGGAGGGAAGATGGATGAGAATCCGCTTGTGTAGACCGTGTCGCCGGCGTGCAGCAGTATATGCTGCGGGACTTCCCGGAGAATGGCCCCGTTGCTGCTCAGTCCGTCCCATGAAATGGCCCCGACGGCTCCTTCATGTCCGATTCTCGCACTTATCGTCATGTCCGAGTTCCTGAACGAACGTCCGTAGGAATAGTTCTTCCCGACGGCATCGATGATTCCGAGCACGCCTTTCTCCGTGATTATTCCCGACATTTTGACTATTCCGTCCTTCGAGCCTTTGGAGATTATGAGGTAGTTGTGCTGGCTGTTCCTGCCGGTCTTGGCAACACTGGCTGGAATGTACCTGAAATTCCCGACCGTTTCGGGAATGCTGTCCTCGGCAAAGTCCTTTCCCGTTATTTCCCGGTATTTGCGGATTGTCTGTTCCTGGCGGTAGATTCGTTCGGCAAGGGCATCATTTTCCTTTTTCAGCGAGAAATAGTGGCGGATGTTCTCGGTGCAGCCCCAGACATTTGCCATGAACGAGTGGACTCCCCTCGAAATCCAAATGTCCTGCATCTGTCCGTTGTTTCTGAGCATAACAAATGCAGCCACCTCCAGAAGAATGAAGATAGCCGCATTGACGATGAAGATGATTATGTTGCCTTTACGGAACATCCTTCATCTATCTCATGAGGAAGGAGAATTTGTCCGTATTCTTGAGTGCAATGCAGGTACCGCGTGCGACAGCCCTGAGCGGGTCTTCGGCCACATGGAATGGTATGTTGACCTTTTCAGAGAGCCTCTTGTCCAGTCCCCTCAGCAATGCGCCTCCTCCGGAGAGGAAAATGCCGTTTTCCACAATGTCGGCATAAAGTTCCGGCGGAGTCTGCTCCAGCACATGAAGGATGGCCGCCTCCACTTTCGCTATGGACTTGTCTATGCAGTGGGCGATTTCCTGATATGTGATTGTTGCAGTCACAGGGTGTGCCGTCATCAGGTTCGGCCCCCTTACGATGAACGGTTCCGGCTCGACTTCGAGGTCAGGCAGGACTGCTCCGACTGAAATCTTGATTTTTTCAGCCGTGATTTCTCCGACCTTGATGTTGTGCTGCTGTTTCAGATAATACTGTATGTCGCTCGTGAACACGTCACCTGCGACGCGTATTGAATTCTGCTGCACTATGCCGCCGAGGGAGATGACTGCGATTTCTGTCGTACCGCCTCCGATGTCAACGACCATGTTGCCTTTCGGCGCCTCCACATCAAGACCGATTCCCAACGCTGCCGCCATGGGCTCGAAAATCAGGTAAACGTCACGGCCTCCGGCATGTTCAGACGAGTCCCTGACGGCACGTATCTCCACTTCCGTGCTTCCGGAAGGTATGCCAACCACGATTTTCAGGTTAGGGGTGAAAAGGGAGCGTCTGCGGCTGTTCACCTGCTTGATGAAGCCCCTGATCATCATTTCCGCAGCGTTGAAGTCGGCGATTACACCGTCTCTCAGCGGTCTTACGGTCTTGATGCCCGGATTTACTTTTTCGTGCATCAGTTTTGCCTTCTGTCCGAGGGCTATCGGTTTGCCTGTGGCGTTATCTATTGCGACGATGCTCGGTTCGTCCAGCACGATTTCGTCATTCTGGAAAATGACCGTGTTCGCCGTACCGAGGTCGATTGCGAGTTCTTGTGTCAAGAAAGAAAATCCCATGTCAAAATAGCGATTTTTTCGTGTTCCAAACGTGTTTAAAAATTAGAGCGTAAATTTAGG
>CALVDU010000029.1 GCA_944326375.1 uncultured Bacteroidales bacterium
GCAAAAATATCCTTTCCTGTCGTCTCGAACGGAGCGCAAAGCACGCAGTTACCACTCCGTGCTTTGCACTCCGGTCGACATGACAGTACTGCAAGACGCCGCTCTAATTGAGATGATGCGTCTCGAATGTCTGGTCTTTAGGCACGGTGCTCAGGTCTTCAAGATTGTTGTCAAGCATGTACTTGAAGAAATGGGCGTATGTCACGAGACCCCTGTGGGCGCAGAAGCATCCGTAATATCCGGACAACTGTCCGTTGGCGTATCCGCACATGTTGGATATGGAGCCTTTGTTAATCGGCCAGTTCACTGCCCTTTGTGCGAAATTGTCGAGGATGTCCATCTTCACGAGTTCGACGCCGTCAGCAGTGTTCGGGTTACCCATCCTGAGGCCGCCGCCGTTTCCTGTCGTGACATTGCCTGCCGCAGTGGATCCGCTTTCATTGTAAGGGGATTCAGCCCAGACATAATTGTGTGTTTCCGGGATGGCGTCCGACAGGCTTGCCGGATCTACGGTTCCGAATGTGCCGTTTCCTCCGGTTGTGCTGTTGCCGTCATACCCGCGCAGGAGCAGATATGACCGGAGGGCTATTTCAAACATGTCGGCCGTGTCGTAGGTGATTTCCCCTACGGTTATCGTGGTGGTTTCCAGCGGAATGTAGTGGGCATTCTCCACGTTGAACTCCACATTGTCCCCTTCCGTCACTTCTCCCGGACCAGTAATGTAGTTTACCGTTCCTGTCGTGCTTTCCCAGGTGTCGAGAATCTTCACGTATTCGGTGGCAAAGTCCTTGATGGTATATGCCGACGGGGCTGCATTCTGGTTGATCTTTACCTCGGCCGTTTCGCTGCCTGCAGTAAATGTGACGGTAGCCTCACGGGCCGTGGACGTGTTGGCTTCTACCTTGATGGAAACAGGCGTCCCTTCCGTGCTTACTCCACCGGTAGCCGGTTCTATGGTCACCCATGATTCGCTGCAGGTAGCAGTCCATTGGGCTTCGGTAGATATTACGTTGACCGTCTTTGTCTCCTCGGTTGCGGAATAGTTGAGTGTAGTGACATCAAGTCTCAGGGAAGCCTGCGTCAGGACCGGATCATAGAAGAGGACGGTCGTGAATGTCTGGTCGGCTGAAATGCCCTTTGCATCGGAAAGATTGTTGTCGAGCATGTATTTGAAGAAATGGGCGAAAGTAAGCAATGCCCTCTGCGCACAGAATGTCCCGTAATATCCGGCCAACTGTCCGTCTGCGTATCCGCACATGTTCGCTATGAGCATGTCGTGGCTCATCGGATAGTTCACGGCCCTTTGTGCGAAGTTGTCGAGAATGTCCGTTTTCACGAGTTCGATGCCGTCAGCAGTAGCGGCGTTGCCCATTCTGAGTTCACCGCCGTTACCGGTATATGAGCCTCCCGGGGATGTGGTGCCCGTTTCGTTGAATGGAGCGTCACTCCAGATGTAGGAATGGGTCTGCGGTACGGTGCTGGACATCGTGTAGCCGTCGGCAGTTCCGAATGTGCCGTTTCCGCCTGTCGTACTGTTGCCGTCATATCCGCGCAGAAGGAGGTATGACCGGAGGGCGATCTCCAGCATGTCAGCAGTGCTGTAGGTGTAACTTCCGACAGTGATGGTGGTCTCCATCGGTACATAATGTGCGTCTTCCTTGTCGAATTCGGCATATTCCGGATTATCGGTCGGACCTATGCCGGTAACGTAATTTACCGTTCCTGTCGTTTTTTCCCAGATGTCAAGGATTTTCACGTATTCCGTGGCGAATGCCTCGATGGTAGGGGCAGGGGAGGTGTAGTCTGCCGATACGCTTGCAGGCATTGTCCCGTCTTCGGCGTATGCGGCAATTGCCCTTGCGAAGCATACCGTGGCGCGGTTGGTGGAGAAAGCGAGTGCCGTGCCGCTGCGATAGAATATCGTCTGGTTAGGCACAGTGCCGTTTTCGGCCATTGCCGCCATCATCCTGTCTGCGACATTTCCGAGGTCTTCGGTATTGCCTTCGTTTTCAGGCCCGTTGAATACGGCAATCTCTTCGGCGTCATAACTGTCCCTTTCAGGATGTTCGGCTTCCTTGTAACTGAGCACTTCGATGTCTGCAGTGTTCCCGTCCCTTATGCTGACAAGCAGTTTCGCCATGGCATACTGGTATTGTGGAGTAGTGAGGACAGTACCGGAAACGGTGAGTTCCTGCGGTATCGTCGTGGTCGATTCCCATTCGGCGTACATGTCCGCAATGGCTTCAACAAGAGCCGTCTGCGTAAATGTCCCTACGCTTTTGGCAGGTTCTTCGGGTTCGATGTTGTTTCCATCCTTGCAACCCGTGAACAGCATTGCCGTTGCCAGTATAGGCAACATGAATGATTTGACTTTTTTCATGATACTTTTAGTTAAACGGTGTTATGTCCAATTTTTCTGTTTTCCTGTCATTCCTCCATTGTCAGGTCGTTCACGTCGGGGAATGTTCCGAGCGCATACCTGAAAAGCACCACGCCGGACACTCCTGTCCCGATGAAATTGTTGCAGTCCGCCCTGATTGTTTCTGCGTCAAGTCCGCGGACGGAAGTCCCGGCATAGTCGTATGTCTGAAGTCCGGCCCATACCTGTGCGTCGGTGGCGTCGGCGAACATCCTTGCCATGCTTTGGCACCAGTTCACCCCATAAGCGACCCCGCCGCTCTGGTAGCGGTATATCATCGGCATCAGCACATGTATGTATTGTCCCATCTGTCCTGCATCCTGTCCGTAATAATAGGCGGCGTTGTTCTCCGCCATCAGGGCTGCGGAGAGAATGATGCCTTCCCCGCGTGAATCCATCGCCTCCCTTATCTGACGGCAGAATTCGGTCACTGCCCCTACGGCAGTCACTTCAGGGGACGGATTATGGTTCGGCGCCGTACCTCCGAAACGGATGTAGTCGAGATGTATGCCCTGTACGCCCCATTCGTCGATATAGGCGTTTGCTTTAGCGATGATGTCATCGAAAAGTTCCTGATCGTAGCGGTTCTCTTCGTCGATTACCGGGCTCACCCAATTGCCGTTGCTGTAGAAACACTGTATCCATCCGTGGACCATGAGTCCTGCGTCCGCAGCAGCCTCGATGAATTTCTTTGTCTTCGTGCGTTCCTTTGACTCGAATGCCGCATAGTTCAGAAGGACGTGGTCGTAACCGAGAGCCTTCATCTGCTTCATCAGAGCGGCATCATCAGCCGTCCATTCATTCATATAGGTACTCCAGAGCCAGATGGCATTGTGTTTCGTGTTGTCAAGGCCCATTATGATATTTTCACGGCCGCGGGTCGATACAAGTGTCCTTGTCATCGGACCCGTACCGTCCGGCAACCTTTGGTATGAACCCGCCACCGGCAACTGCTTCTGAGGCGAAAGGCCGCTGTTGCTGAAACTGTCCACGAAGTCGCCGGATTTGTCCTTGGCAAGCCGGATCTCGAACTCGGAGTCGGATGCGATTCCGGTCTTCAGTCCGCCGTCTTCCGTACTGAGCAGCATCCTTTCTCCCGGAGCGAGGGCCGTACCTTCAAACTCATGCAGGACGAATCCCTCGAAATAAGCGTCATACAGAAAGAGCTTCAGCCCGGAAAGGTCGACATCGTTCCCTGAGGCGTTATACAGTTCCACCCAGGTAGTCCCGGCGTCCCTTTCGTCATGTGCCGCCACTTCGTTGATGGCAACGCCGCTGAAAGCACGCAGGTCATCACTGCCGGTCGTCCTGCATCCGACGGCAAGGGATGCCGCAATGATTGCGGCCGCTGACATTATCGCTGTTTTCATTCTTCCGGAAGTTTGTCTATTATCTTGTGCTCGAAAAGATACTGTTCGGTCTTCTTCACATTGCCGCACTGCTTTATCATCTTTTCGCAGAAATCATAGTCGGTCAAGGACGGATTGCGCTCCATGAGCATCCTGACAGAACGGTCCACGACCTTGTTGTTTATCAGGCGGACATTGACCATCCTGTTGCCCTCAATGCGTCCGAGACGGATAAGTACCGTGGTGCTTATCATGTCGCAGACGAGTTTCTGCACCGTACCGCATTTCATCCTCGTGCTTCCGGTAATGTATTCCGGCCCGCAGACGATTTCGCACGGATAGTCGGAGTACTTGGATATCGGAGAATCGGGATTTCCCACGAAAGACCCGGTAGGAATGCCGTTTTCCCGGCAATGCTTGAGGGTGGCAAGCACATACGGCGTACATCCGCTTGCGCTGATGCCCACTATGATGTCTTTCGGGCTCACATGCTTTGCCTGAAGGGTACGCCAGCCCTCCTCGACGTCGTCTTCCGGCTCTTCAAGGGCGAGAACGAGGTTTTCGACACCGCCGGCAAGGACGCACTGAATCATTTCAGGGTCGATTCCGTATGTGTTCGGGAGCTCCACCTGATCAAGGACGGACAATCTTCCTCCGGTGCCGCATCCCACATAAAACATTCTTCCCCCGTTGCGCAACTGGTGTTCGATTGCACTGATGAGCCGTTCGAGGTCCGGCAACGCCTTTTCTATGGCAAGAGGAACTTTCTTGTCCTCTTCGTTGATGTCATGAAGTATCTCTGCCACCGATTTCTTTTCAAGATGGTCATACAGAGACGGTTGTTCAGTTACTCTAAGTGATGTCATTGTATTAAAAATGTTTTGTTCTTATTTCTCCGATTATTTTCCCGTTACGGAATGCCGCAGCAGTGACTGTCTGTTGTCTGTTGATCACGAACGGTTTGTCGTAGACAGGGGAGCTTGCGTCCGGAACAGAGCCGTCAAGCGTGTAGCGTATTTCGGCATCCGGCGCATCCACTGTCATGGTCACGACCTTGCTGTATTTAGTGTCGTTGTGGAATACGATGAGAGGGTTGAAGAATGCCTTGCAATAGCCTACGTCAAGCCTGTCAAGCCTTCCGAGATGGGTTTCGAGACGCCTCGTGAAGCCGTCCCAGTCCTTGCCTGTCTGCGTCCATCCGGTTTCCGCTATGGCGCACATGCGCGGCCATGCCATGTATTCGACCCTTTCCGGGCTGTTCATGTATTCCGTCCATACGCAGCCTTCCACTCCGATTATGTATCTCGCTTCTTCCGGAGTGAGGACTTCCGGTACGGGCTCGTATTCATACATCGTTTTCAACGTCGTAGGTCCTCCCATGGCGAGCGGTTCCGAATCCGGATCAGCCTGCCAGTAGTCGAGATAATACTTCTGGTGCGGAGCCATTACGACTTCGTGGTGCTGTCGGGCGGCCTGTATTCCGCCTTCCTCACCGAGCCAGCTCATGCCCTTGGCGTTAGGGGCAAGCCCTCCCTGCAGGATTTCGTCCCATCCGATGATTTCCCTGCCTTTCGAATTGATGTATTTCTCCATGCGGGTAACGAACCAGCTCTGGAGTTCGTATTCGTCCTTCAGTCCGAGCTTGCGGATGAGGGCCTGACAGTGCGGACAT
>CALVDU010000030.1 GCA_944326375.1 uncultured Bacteroidales bacterium
TGGTACAGATTGGCGAGTTCCCCGAGCGTCAGACCGTGGCGATGGGCAGCCTTCGGCACATGAGGCTCCGCCTGCATGGATGGCATTGTCCCTTCGACTACCCTTCCTGCAGGATTGATGTGGTCCACAATATATAATGAGGGCGGATCCTCGAAAGAGGAAAGCACTTCCATAAGCCGGAACACGTCCTTGGTATAGTTGAAATACCTCGTGCCCACATCCTGAATCTCCACCACTACAGCCTGCAGATCCCTCAGGTCGTCTGCAGAAAACTCAATGTGGTTGGTGTCCGGCGTGAGTTCCGTGTCACGGGGAGACAGAATGGTCTTGAGGTTTCCCCGTTCACGGAAAATGTCGTACATATAGCGGTTCCTGTCCGTATCCCAGCAGTTCTGCGTACAGAAACAGCCGACAAGACCGCCTATGAGGGCCCTGTCGAGCTGGTCTTCAAGAGAAGTCGTCCTGAATGAGAACATGTCAACCGGCTATGATCCTGTCGGCTATCGCCTTTATCTCATTTGCAAGTTTCTCGGCCGACTCCTTTGTTGCCGATTCGGCGTATATGCGGATAATCGGCTCCGTATTGGATTTCCTCAGATGCACCCATTCCTTTCTGGACTCGAATGAAATCTTCACCCCGTCGATGTCATTGATGTCCTCGGAGGCATAGATTTTCTTCATTTCAGACAGAATCTTGTCTATCAGCGACTTGTCCGAAAGTTCTATGCGGTTCTTGGTGATGCAGTACTGAGGGTAGGTCTTCTGGAGTTCGGAAACCTTCATCTTCTTGTACGCCAGATTCGTGAGGAAAAGGGCTGCGCCAACTATTGCATCGCGTCCGTAATGGAGTGCCGGATAAATCACGCCTCCGTTGCCTTCGCCGCCGATGAGGGCTCCGCATTCACGCATCTTTGTCGTGACATTGACCTCGCCGACCGCTGCCGCAAAATATTCTCCTCCGTAACTTTCAGTCACGTCACGCAACGCCCTCGAAGAAGACAGGTTTGATGAGGTGGCAAGTTTTCTCTTGCCCTTTTCCCTCGACAGGAGATAATCTGCCACGCTTACGAGGGTGTATTCCTCTCCGAACGGCTCCCCGTTCTCGCAGATGAGGGCAAGCCTGTCCACGTCAGGGTCAACGGATACGCCTAGATCGGCGCCGGTCTTCACTACCGTCGAACACAATTCGGTAAGGTTTGCAGGAAGCGGCTCCGGGTTGTGGGCAAAACGTCCCGTCGGTTCGCAGTTCACTTTCACGCACTCCACGCCCATTCTTTCAAAAAGTTTCGGCATTATGATTCCGCCGACTGAATTTACGGCATCAAGGACGACCTTGAATCCGGCCTTCCTGACTGCTTCCGTGTCCACGGCCTCCAATGCAAGCACGGCGTCGATATGAGCGTCGGTGAAATCCTTTTCGGTAATCGTGCCTATCGAATCCACGTCAGCGAAGGAGAAATCTTCCCGTTCAGCGCATTCGAGGATTGCCGCACCTTCGGCCGCATTGAGGAATTCCCCTTTTTCATTAAGGAGTTTCAAGGCGTTCCACTGCTTCGGATTGTGCGATGCGGTAAGTATTATGCCGCCGTCTGCCTTTTCGAAGATTACGGCCATTTCCGTGGTCGGAGTGGAGGCAAGACCGGCCTTTATGACGTCAACACCGCATGCGAGCAGCGTGCCGCACACAAGCTGTTCAACCATTTCGCCGGATATCCTTGCGTCCTTTCCCACTACGACGCGGTATCTTTCGCCGGAGGCCTTCGGACGGCGTTCCCTGAGTTTTTCACAGTAGGCGTATGTGAATTTCACGATGTCAATCGGGGTCAGTGCATCTCCCGGTGCGCCGCCTATGGTGCCGCGGATGCCGGAAATTGATTTGATGAGTGTCATAAATTATATGTTAATTGAAGTATTCGACATATCTTTGCAAATTTATAAAAATACTCGCATTTTTCAAATTTTGACAAGGACATGAAAGCATTGTGGACTGTTCTTTTGTTGGTCACATCCAACATATTCATGACATTCGCCTGGTACGGACATCTGAAACTGCAGGAAATGAAGATTTCATCCGGGTGGCCGCTGATTCTGGTTATCCTTTTCTCGTGGGGTGTGGCATTTTTCGAATACTGCGCACAGGTCCCGGCCAACAGGATAGGCTTCGAAGAAAACGGAGGGCCGTTCAACCTCATGCAGCTCAAGGTAATACAGGAAGTGATATCGCTTACCGTATTCACGGTCATCGTTACTCTCCTTTTCAAGAACCAGGGGCTGCAGTGGAACCATTTTGTTGCATTCTTCTGCCTGATCCTCGCCGTGTTTTTCGTATTCCTGAAATAGAGGCTCTGCGTCAGGTCCGTGCGTCCGTCCGTGCGTCAGGCGTACGTCGGGCAAAAATAATTTTGGAACTTGAAAAAAATAGCCTATATTTGCAGTCCCAAAACAAAACGCTCGGCTCGTATAACGGTTAGTACTCAAGATTCTCAATCTTGCAATCGGAGTTCGATTCTCCGGCCGAGTACCGGAAAAGCCTCTTAATCATCTGATTGAGAGGCTTTTTTCTTTTTGTCCGGATATTTTTTGCATTCTTTTCTGCCGCATGGGCACAGAAAGTGGTTTCCGGGGCTTTGATTTATGAAATGATTTCGTACTTTTGCGCTGCATTTTTGTACAAAACACAGACTAAGCGATGGGAGGATTTTTCGGAACTATCTCTAAAGAGAAATGTGTCAACGACCTTTTCTACGGTACGGACTATAATTCCCACATGGGGACAAAGCGCGGCGGAATGGCGACGTACGACAATGAAGCCGGATTCATACGTTCCATACACAATCTCGAAAGTTCATATTTCAGGAGCAAGTTTGAGGACGACCTCGACAAATTCCGGGGCAAGGCCGGAATAGGAGTAATCAGCGACACTGACCCGCAGCCGATAATCATCAATTCACACCTCGGGAAATTCGCAATAGTGACTGTGGCAAAAATCGCCAACATAGCGGAACTTGAAGCGGAACTGCTGTCCAAAAACATGCACTTCGCCGAACTCAGTTCCGGATGCACCAACCAGACAGAACTCATAGCCCTGCTCATAATACAGGGAAAAACCTTCAAGGAGGGAATCGAAAATGTCTTCGACAGAATAAAAGGCTCATGTTCGATGCTAATACTGACCGAAGACGGAATAATCGCCGCAAGGGACAAATGGGGACGCACGCCTGTCGTGATAGGCAAAAAGGACGGGGCGCACGCTGTCACAAGCGAATCATGCAGTTTTCCAAACCTCGACTATGAAATCGAAAGGTATCTCGGTCCCGGGGAAATCGTCAGAATCCTGCCGGACAGCATAGAGGAAATCCGGCCTGCAAACGAAAAGATGCAGATATGCTCCTTCCTGTGGGTTTATTACGGTTTCCCGACATCGAGTTACGAAGACAGGAATGTGGAGCAGGTAAGGTTCACAAGCGGTCTCAAGATGGGGCAGAAGGACACCAGCGAGGCGGACTGCGTATGCGGAATCCCGGATTCCGGCATCGGACAGGGACTCGGCTATGCTGAAGGAAAAGGAATCCCATACCACAGGGCAATCACCAAATACACCCCGACATGGCCTAGGAGTTTCACTCCGAGCAACCAGGAGAGACGCAATCTTGTGGCAAAGATGAAACTGATCCCGAACAGGGCCATGCTGGAAGGCAAAAGGGTCATTTTCTGCGACGATTCAATAGTAAGGGGCACTCAATTGCGCGACAACGTGAAGATTCTCTTTGACTACGGCGCAAAGGAGGTGCACATGCGCATCGGATGCCCTCCTCTTGTCTACGGATGCCCTTTCCTCGGATTCTCTGCGAGCAAAACCGACATGGAACTGATAACAAGGCGGATAATCAAGGAGTTCGAGGGTGACGGGAACAAAAATACCGAGAAGTATTCGGATCCGTCCACTCCGGAATACAGGAGAATGGTGGACAGAATTGCCGCAGAATTCGGGCTGACATCCCTGAAATTCAATACGATAGAGACATTGATCGAGGCTATCGGGCTTCCGAAGTGTCAGGTCTGCACTCATTGCTTCGACGGCTCCAGTTCGTTCTAGGTGTCTTGACTGCGCTCGACACGACAGAGAACCGCAGCCAACGCCGCAGACGGTCCGTTTTCACACCCCGTACCGGTGGGTGATAAATAGATAGTTACCGCTCACCCCACCCCCAAACTCACACCTCAGCCCGAACACATGCCGTCCATCGGCACCAGCATGGGGTTTTGCCGGAAAATTCATCTTCTTCATCATGGTTTCGGAATCCATCGGGATGTTGCGCGCCGTGACATCCGCATGTTGCAGCCGCTTGCCCGTCTCCTTCAATGTCCTGTTGTTCAACGGCAAGACCTCTTCGATTTCATAAAATTTCCCGAAAGGGGAAAGTTCATCCGCAGGACTGTCTTGACCGACAATATAATAATGAGTCGAACGCCCGAGTTTCCGCAAGGAGAAACGTCCGCACAGCGCATTGAATGCCCCGACCTTCATCAATGACTTGCCCGGCTCAAAAAGGACGGCACCTGCACGCAAATCCTGCAGGCTCCCTGCAAATGAAGGCATGGAAGATTTCAGTTCCTCATGGGAAAATTCCAATGAACCCTCCGGGACAGAGGCAATGAAAGCACACTCCCCTTTCCATTCCCTGTCGACAAGCAGAAGCAGCTCCCGGCAGTCTCCTCCATAAGACAGGGCGTGGATTTCACGGCATTCCTGCCCCATTCGCTCCAGCACCATACCGATGTCAGCCATAGGCGACAGTTTCACGAGCAGATAGCGTGCAGCAGACAAAAGTTCAACCTTCAGTTTCAGAACATCCGGCGTACATTCTTCCAAAAGGAAGACCTTTTTTCCGGCACCGTCACGCCTCGCAGGGTCAAGAAATATGAAATCCGGAGAAAAATTCCCGAGTATCTCACCTGCCGTCTTCGCTGCGGAGCCAGCAAAATCCACCTCGCCGGCAACAGAAGAAGGAATGAGCATTGAGTTGCCGATACGGACATTGTCTACGCCCAAAACAGAAAAGTTATGGCGCACGGCATCGGCAAGTTCCGGATTCATCTCATTATAAAGCACTTCCAAAGCATACTTCGAGAAAGCCCATGAATCAGCCCCGAGCCCTCCGGTAAGGTCCGCCACCCGAAAAACCATGCCCGCCGTCCCCGTGTCCTCATCGTAAATCTTCCGGCAAAGCCTTGCCTTGAACATGGCAGCAAACTCCGAACTGCACTGCTCCCCTGAAAGCAGCACAGGATACACGAGAGACGGGCAGGCATACCATGACGGCATCTTCGTCTTCATCTTCCTGCGAACCAAAATGGTGTTGACCGCCTGTGCAAGACTGAACCCGTCCAGGTCAAGTCCTTGCCGTGATTTCGACAAAAGCAGTTTCTGCACGTCCGAAGTCTCGTTTGCTGTTACAAAGTCGGAAAATTTGCCCATAACCAAAGTTTAGACTGCAAAAATATTACAATTTCAGGATAAATTCCTTATATTTGACGTTGGCGGTCATTTATACGGCCGTCGCCGACGGCGACCGGAAAACCGCTACAAAACCGGAAACAACATTAATCCACATACTAACTTCAAAATACCGAATATGGAAAAGGATTTCAAAGCAGTAGCCCAAAGTTGGCTCGACGGCAACTATGACCATGCTACAAAATGCCAGATACTGGAATTGCGCAATTCCGACCCGGCAGGATTCGAGGATGCATTCTACAGAAACCTTGAATTCGGCACCGGAGGCCTCAGGGGCATAATGGGCGTAGGCACCAACAGAATGAACAAATACACCGTAGGAATGGCGACACAGGGGCTGGCCAACTACATCAAGAAACACTGCACCGGAGACGACATCAAGGTCTGCATCTCTTTCGACAGCAGGAACAACAGCAAGGAATTTGCGAAAATCACGGCCGACGTGCTCTCCGCAAACGGAATCCATGTGTTCATCTTCGACAATCTCCGTCCTACCCCGGAACTGAGTTATGCAATCCGCAAAAAAGGAGCGCAGGCAGGCGTCATGGTGACGGCATCGCACAATCCTAAGGAATACAACGGCTACAAGGTGTTCTGGTCTGACGGGGCACAGATTACCTCCCCTGTCGACAAGGATATCGTCGCAGAAGTGAACGCAATCACGGACCCTTCAATGGTGAAGTTCGAAGCGACCGACGAATGCGGGGAAATCGAGACCATGGGAGCGGAAATGGACGAGGCATACCTCAATGACATTCTTTCCCTTATGCTCACCCCGGAAGCAAGGGCAAAGCACACGGACATCAAAATAGTTTACACTCCGCTTCACGGTACGGGGGTAAGACTCGTGCCCGAGGCCCTGAGGCGGCTCGGATTCAAAAACGTCTATCATGTGCCGGACCAGGATGTGAGCGACGGAAACTTCCCTACCGTGATGTCACCTAACCCTGAAGAGCCTTCCGCCCTCAAAATGGCGATTGAGGTCGCTGACAAGGAGAATGCCGACATCGTGCTCGCTACCGACCCTGATGCCGACAGGATGGGCATAGCCGTAAGGGACAATGACGGCAAAATCGTTCTGTTCAACGGCAACCAGACCGGGTCCATGCTTACCTACTACATCCTCACCCGCTGGAAAGAGCTCGGCAAACTTGATTCTTCGAAATATGTCGTGAAGACTATCGTAACGACGGAACTCATACGTGCGATTGCAGAAAAATTCGGAGTGAAGGTCTACAACGTGCTTACAGGATTCAAATACATCGCAGAAATAGTAAAGAGGAATGAAGGCAAGGGCGAATTCATCTGCGGCGGCGAGGAAAGTTACGGTTTCAACGTTGGCGAGTTCGTGCGTGACAAGGACGCCGTAATAGCATGTTCAATGGTCGCAGAATGCGCATGCTGGGCAGCGGAGCAGGGCAAGACCCTCTATCAGCTCATGCAGGACATCTACAAGGAATTCGGATATTACAGGGAGTCCCTCACATCTCTCGTGCGCAAGGGCAAGTCTGGCGTGGAGGAAATCGCCAGGATAATGGCAGACCTCAGGGCAACGCCTCCGACAGAGCTTGCAGGCTCACCTGTCGTAAAGGTCATCGACTACAACAAGCCTGAGGAAACTGGACTTCCGAAATCCAATGTGCTCCAGTTCTTCAACGAGGCCGGAGACGTGGTGTCTGTAAGGCCTTCAGGCACAGAGCCTAAAATCAAGTTCTATTTCGGGGCGAAAGGCAACGATGCCGATGCCAAAATTGAAAAGCTCAGGGCACAATTCATAAAGTAAACTTGAGATGGTTGAGAGGACATTGGTAATACTCAAACCGGGCACCCTCCAAAGAGGACTGGTCGGAGAAGTGATTTCAAGATTCGAAAAGCGCGGACTGAAACTCGTCGCAATGAAGATGAAACAGCTGACTCCCGAAATTCTCGACGTGCATTATGCCCACCTTGCTGACAAACCGTTCTTCAACTGGCTGAAAGACGGAATGATGGCTGCGCCTGTCATCCTCTGCTGCTGGGAAGGGTTCGAGGCGGTAAAGGTCGTAAGGGAAATGGCCGGTGCCACAAACGGCAGGAAGGCTGTGCCGGGTACAATCAGGGGCGATTATTCGGTAAGTGCACAGGAAAACATCGTGCACACGTCTGATTCTGTGGAAAATGCAAAAATAGAACTGGAGCGGTTTTTCTCGCCGGAAGACTATTGCGAATATCCTTCGCCGCTGGACCAGTATCTTTACGCACCTGACGAGCATTGAGGGCATGGCAAACTACTCCACGTTGGTCGGGACGACAAGATAGAACAAAGTCCTTCGACAGACAGGCGTATTTGATCCGCAAAGAGGATGACTAAAAAGGTGGAATTTCAAGGCTTGCGAATCAAGCGTAACGCAGAAAGTACCCTTTTTAGTCGTTCTCTTTTAATAGGTATTTCTTCCAGAAGCAACGGTTGGCGGACTTGAAATGTTCGCCCTGGTAACCTTTATATCCGTGCATTCCGTCAGGATATATCATCAGTTCGAATTTCTTGCCGCCCTTCTGAAACTTGTCCACAAGGAGCAGAGTGTTCTGAAAATGAACATTGTCATCCCCAGTTCCGTGAGTGATTTTCAGCATGACAGGCTCAATGCCCGAAAGCGAGTCTGAGTATGTCACAGGATATTCATCGGCATAATTCAGCACACATGATTCATCATAACCCTCGGGATTGTCCTGCGGCGTATCCATATATCTTTCCGTATAATGCGAATCATAGAGACGCCAGTCATATACACCGCCTCCGGCTATACCGTAATGGAAACTGTCCGAAGCCTTGCAGAGCAGGAGAGTCGTCATAGTGCCCCCGAAAGAGAAGCCCTCCACACCGATCCGGTCACCGTCCACATACGGCAAAGCCTTCAGCCAGTCTGCCCATGCCACAAAATCCTGAACTTCATGGACTGACAGCCGTCCGAACACCATGTCAAGACCTTTTCGCCCGTTATGCCCGGCAGCCCGGCAGTCTGCGACCACCTGGATTATGCCGTTCTTTGCCCACCATTGGTTGTCCTCGGAAGGTGTGCGCCAGCGATCCCGCACAAGCGGAGTGTCAGGCCCGCCGTAAATGTCAACATGGACCGGATATTTCCTTGAAGGGTCAAATTTCTCGGGATAGACGATTGTGGCAGGAAGCGTGAACCCGTCGGAGGTGGTCATGGAAACGAACTGCGGAAGGGCATAATTTTCCTGACGGTAGTCCGGTCCTGCCATATCTGCGACCACGTCAATGTCGGCGAAGCCTTTTTTAGTGGTATAAATTCCTATTTTCGTAGGGGTTACGGCATTGGAGCAGTCTGCGATGAAATGTTTGCCGTCAGGCGAAAAAGTTACCGAATGGACATCATACGCAGGGTCGGTGAGGGCTGTTATCCTGCCTTTCCTGTCAACCTTGTACAGGGCCGAGCGCACCGTGGCATCCCGTTTTGCCGTAAAATAGACCGTGCCGGAAGACTCGTCAACCCGTTTCAGGGAAATGCTCCAGTTAGGACCGTCGGTAAGACGCTTCAGGATGCTTCCGTCGTACGAAAGGAAATAAATCTGTTCCCAGCCAGTCTCGAAACTGCGTGCCATGTAAAGCCCTTTTTCCGTGAAAATCACTTCTGAAATCCAGTCAACCCAGGTAGGGTAACTTTCCTTGTAGACGGATTTTTTCGTGCCGTCGGAAACATTGACTGAAAAAAGTTCAAGAGAATTCTGCCTGCGGGGCATCCTCGGCACAAAAAATTCCATGCCGTCCCGTCCCCAGAAAGGCGTACCGAAATAACCGTCGGGGAAACCGGCAAAGTCAGCCCATACTACAGGAACTCCGGCAGAGGGTGTCTGAGAAGCGGTGCCGGCCTGTTCCGCAAACACGGCGGAAACGTCCGCTATCCCTATCCTTACCTCCGGATTGGTCTGTCCGGCCATCGGATAACGCGTATTGTTCAATTTTCCGCCCTGCTCCCCGGATGCAGAATATATGGGGAACAGCGGCACGCCCGTGTTGTCAAATCGGCAGAATCCTATCCTGCGGCTGTCGGGCGACCACCAGAATGCCCTGTACTGCGTAGGTCTGCCGAAGATTTCTTCATAATAGACCCATGAGGCATAACCATTCAGAATCAGGTCAGAACCGTCGCAAGTGATACGGCATTCCTTTCCGGTCGCCACATCAGCCACATAGAGGTCGTTTTCCCTCGTGAACGCCAGCATCGTCGAATCCGGTGACCATGTGAGGTTTACCGCTCCCTCCGGGTGTATCGGAAAATCGGAGTACTTTTCAGGATATTTCACCCCTTCCGTCCTCCTGCCCGAAACGGCGTCAACTGCAAAGGAAGCCGAGTCTGCAAATGTACCGTCGTATGAAAATACCGCCTCCGTATCCGAAATCCATTTCCACTTCTTCGGAATTTCATTGAAATCCCTTTCCTGCGCTGCCGGGACCGTAGCGGTTTCAACGCCAGGAGTCGCAGCCTCCGCTGCAGAAAGGGCCGGCGTGGCCATGACTGCACATGCCGAAAAAAAAGCCAGCACCGGAAACATGTTTTTGCCGAAACGAAACGTCATTGTCCGAAAAATTTATCCTTGAAATTTACAAAATATACCTTTTCAATTCCCCTCGTGACAGCCGTGTACAACCATTTCAGGTCATCCGGCACGAGTTCATCCTGCCAGAAGGGGTTATCTATGAATACGCATTTCCACTGCCCGCCCTGCGACTTGTGGCATGTTATGGCGTTGGCGTACTTCAACTGGAGAGCATTGTAATACTTGTCCTCGCGCACTGCGTCGTACCTTTTCTTCTTGGAGCGGATATGGGCATAGTCCTCGTTTACACCGTTGTAGAGCATGTTCTGCTGTTCGTATGTCAGTGCGGCGCTTTCCGAGTCGAGGGTGTCGAGAATCACGTTCGCCACTATTTCCTGGTCGTCATAGTCCGGGAAAGAAAGCCTTGCCTTCGCAAAGTGCAGCCCGTAACGCTCCTCATATCCAGATATCTTCACAAGGCGCGCTATGTCGCCGTTGGCGATGTAGTCGAGCCCCTTGACGGATTCGATGAACTGGTAGCAGTTCTTTACGATCATCAGTTTGTCGTCCCTGACAAGACGCTCCTCCTTGAACTGAACGGTCGCCCTTACCCCCTGATTGTATTTTATTGCCCTCCTGTTGGAACGGCAGAGGATAATGGTGTCGTCTTCCCCGTAACGGGAATATGCTTCCGACAATTTCTCTATGAGTTCGCCTCCTGAAATCCGCTCCACATCACTGAAACCGTCCACACGGAGTTGCGGGGTAAGGTCATCGCAGTCCATGCACCCGGATATCATCTCCCTCAGCATGGTAGCGTTGTAGAGTATGCCGGATGCTTCCGGCTGCCGCACCACCTCTGTCAGTTCGGCCCACTGCACATTCCCCATCATCGCCATGTAGTCTTTCGACAGAGCCGGACTTGCATCGAGCCCGACAGGGGGAAGCTGAGCGGAATCCCCGATCATCACGAGTTTGTTTCCCGGAGCACTTCTCACGTATGCCACAAGGTCCTCAAGCAGATTTCCGGAACCGAACAGGGATTGCTGCTGTCCGGAATCTATGCCGAGAAGGGAGACTTCATCCACGAAATAGACCGTATCCTTGTCCTTGTTGGGAGCAAGGGAAAACTGCCCGAAACCGTCGCCTCCGACAGATTTCTGACGGTATATATGCTTGTGGATCGTGAATGCCGGGGCGGAAGCGTATGACGAAAAAACCTTGGCCGCACGTCCGGTAGGGGCAAGGAGAACGCATTTGAGATGCAGGCTGCCCAACAATGAGACCACGGCAGAAATCGCAGAAGTCTTGCCGGTACCGGCATAGCCGTTCACGATGAAGATGTCGGAACTGTCGTCCAGCAGAAAAGAGGAAATGCCCCTTATCATTTCCGACTGTCCGGAAGTCGGCTCGTATTTCAGACGAGACACTATGCCGCGGTATATGAAATCAGCGCTTCCCATCACTTGTTCCGCCGGAAAATCATGGATATGACCACGAAAACTGGATATATTTCCACACGTCCGAAAATCATGTCTATGCTGTAAACAAGTTTCGCCAGGAAAGTCTGCGAACCGTAATTGCCCATCGTACCGATGGAGTCCAGGCCCGGTCCAGCATTTCCGAGAGACACCAGAGTTCCTGAAAGGGCATCGGAAACATCGACTCCGGCAAGCAGGAGCAAAAGGGCGGACAGCATGAACACAACCAGGTACAGGACTATGTACAGGACGACTGACAAGGCCATCTCATCCTTGATGGGATGCCCTCCGACCATAATCTGAGTGACGGAAGACGGATGCAGGCTCTTCCTTATCTGGCGGCTTATCGCCTTGAACATTATCAGCATCCTGTCGGATTTTACTCCGCCGGCAGTGGAGCCGGAGCATCCGCACTGGAATGAGGCATACAGAAGCAATATGCAGGCAAACATCGGCCAGACGGCATTGTCGACAGTCGCAAAGCCCGAACATGACAAATAACTGCTCACCTGAAACAGCGAATCCAGCAAGGCCTGGCCCCAGGAATCGTATGTACCGCTGATCATGAGCGAAAAGGTGATGATTACGGAAAGCACGACAACTGTCCCAAGGAAAAACTTGACCACGGGCTGTTTGAACGGCTTGAATGACCTTGTTGCGAAAACGGCGAACAGAAGCCCGAAATGCAACGAGGAAAGCAGCATGAATACTATGATTATCAAATCAATGACGGCTGAATCATAGTACATTATGGAGAGATTCCTTGTACTGAAGCCGCCTGTCGCCACTGTACTGAAAGAATGGTTGACAGCGTCGAAAAAGGACATTCCGGCAAGCATCAGACAGATGGTCTCCAGCACCGCAAGACCCACATAAACAAAGGCTATCACGCTGACTGTCTTCATGGAACGAAACCTGTACCCCTCGCGTGAAAGCGAAGACAATTCGATGTTTGTAAGCCTGAACCTGAACGGACTTGCGTCCGGCATTATGAGCAGCAGGAAGACTACCACTCCCAGGCCGCCGATAAAATGGGTGGAGGAACGCCAGAAAAGCAGTCCTTTAGGGAGAGCCTCCACATTTGTCAGAATGGTGGAACCTGTTGTCGTATATCCGGAAACACTTTCAAACCAAGCGTTTATAAGCGAGAATTCCCCTCCCCACAAGACATACGGGAGCATTCCGAAAATGAAGGACAGAAACCACGACAGGACTATGATCATGAAGCCGTCCTGAAGGGATATCGCCGAGGATTTCCTGACGAATATCAGGGGGAATATCCCTACGATGAAAGTGATTATGCAACTTATGGCCAAAGGTCCCAATGCCGAATCCTTCCCGTTCACAAGGGACACGAGCATTGAAAGGAACATGAACAGGGCGCTGAACAGCAGCGCAATTCCCACATTTTTCGATATGACCTTTATGTCCATGCCCAGAGCCTCAAATTTCGGAAACGGATGATGATTCGATCAGCCTTTCACGTTCCTCCCTCAATTTCGTCACACGCTTCTTCAGTTCGACGTTCTCGTCGGCGAGTTCCGTCAGGCCTTCATTAAGGGAAACGAGTTCGTCATCGCCGTCAAACGTGCAGGTGTATCGTTTTCCCGAAGATCGGTAGTTCTCCATTCCAGAGAGCATCTTCTTCAACGGGCGCACGAAATATATGAGGATGAATATCAGGAACAGAAGGACGAGGAGAAGTCCGGCCCCTACGGACACGACCCCAGGCATTATGCTCCTGTAGAATCCGGCCTGGAACGTCTCCGAATTTTCCTTCAGTTCCATATAGATGGCGTCATTGAGTTTCTCGATATCGGATTTCAGCCTCTGATAGCGAGGCTGGAGCCTGTCGAAATACCATGCCCTCGCATCGATGAAATCAGACATGAGAGCATTCTTCAGTTCAAGGGAAGTGAGCATGTAGGCCGTATAGGAATACGCAAGCGAATCCACCCTTGCGGCAGCATCATCCGACACGAAAGTCGTCACAAGTCCGCCGTATCGGCTCATGAAAGCATCTTCGTCCACTCCGAGGTCCACCATAATGTCATCCGAACCGATGGCGTCAAGTATTTTCAGATTGTAACTGTCGGCATCGTTCGCCAGCCTCTGCGAGATATTGATGCTGTTTATGTTGGTGGCTATCAGTTCTGAAACATAGTCACTCATCCTGCTGTATTCCGATACGGAAATGATGCTTGACAGAAGAAGGATAGCGGCAATGGCGCTCAGCCCGAGGGTCAACTTGGCGCTGAGCGAAAGCCTGATGCTTCTGAATCGTCTTGACAGTCTGCGGAACATGGGCAACAATCAGAACTTGAACGAGTCCTTCAGGGAAACGGTCTTGTTGAAGACAGGGTGTGCATCAGTCGAATCCGGGTCCTTGAAGAAATACCCGGTCCTTTCGAACTGTACCGCAATTCCTGACTTGTCCTCGATGAGAGCCGGTTCGCAATAGCCTTTGGCTATTTTCAGGGAATCGGGATTGAGATAGTTCTTGTAGTCCTCCCCTTCCGGAATCGACCCCATCTGAGCCTCGGTGAAGAGTTTGTCGTATATTCTCAATTCCGCCTCCTTGCAGAATCCGGCCGACACCCAGTGGATTGTGCCCTTCACGGAACGCCATTCTCCTGCACCCGGCCTTGTGGACGGATCGTATGTGCATCTGATTTCCGTGATGTTGCCATCGGCATCCTTCACAACCTCCGTGCATTTCACGATATACGTGTATTTCAGACGGACTTCCCCGTCCGGCTTCAGCCTGAAATACTTTTTCGGAGGCTCTTCCATGAAATCAGCCCTTTCTATAAGGATTTCTCCCGTAAAAGGCACCTTGCGGGAAGGACCTTCGGGGTCTGCCGGGTTCAACGGGGCGTCGAACCATTCCACCTTGTCCTTTTCCCAGTTGGTGATCACAAGCTTGACAGGGTCCTGGACGACCATGTACCTGTTTGACCGCTCGTTCAGGTCCTGACGCACGCACCATTCCATAAGCTGGAGATCGATCAGTTGCTCCCTCTTTGCAACCCCGACCTTCTCTGCAAACATCTTTATGGATTCCGGCGTATAGCCTCTCCTGCGGATGCCGCATATCGTAGGCATGCGAGGATCATCCCATCCGCTCACATAATGATTCTTCACGAGTTCGAGGAGTTTTCTCTTGCTCATCACGGTATATGTGAGATTGAGGCGCGCAAATTCATACTGGTGCGACGGGAAAATGCCGAGTTTTTCGATGAACCAGTCATAGAGAGGCCTGTGCACATCGAATTCGAGAGTGCATATCGAATGGGTAATGTGTTCTATGCTGTCGCACTGGCCATGGGCGAAATCGTACATCGGATAAATGCACCATTTGTTCCCGGTCCTGTGATGGTCAGCATGTATGATCCTGTACATCAGAGGATCCCGGAGAAGCATATTGGGATGCGCCATGTCTATTTTAGCCCTGAGCACCTTCTCCCCGTCGGCATATTTTCCTGCCTTCATTTCACGGAAAAGCCTGAGGTTTTCCTCTACGCTCCTGTTGCGGTACGGGCTGTCCGTCCCCGGAGTCTGGACTGTTCCCCTGCCGATGCGGATTTCTTCCTGGGTCTGGTCGTCAACGTATGCCAGTCCTTTCCTTATGAGTTCTTCGGCCCATTCATACAGCTGATCGAAATAGTCCGATGCATATCTTTCGTTCTCCCATTCGAAGCCGAGCCAGCGGATGTCCTCCTTTATGGAATCCACATACTCGGTATCTTCCTTGACCGGATTCGTGTCATCGAAACGCAGGTTCGTCTTGCCTCCGTATTTCCTGGCAAGTCCGAAATTCAGGCAGATGCTTTTCGCATGCCCGATGTGGAGATAACCGTTCGGCTCCGGAGGGAACCTTGTCATTATGCTGTCGCATTTGCCGGAGGCGAGATCTGCCTCAATTATTTCTTCCAAGAAGTTGAGATTTTTCGTCGTGCCGACGTCCTTGCTGTTGTCTTCCATAGTATGATTACAGTATAAAAGGAATATCCTGCAAATTTACGGATAAATTTGCTATTTTTGTGTGCGAAAAAGAAAAATTTTGAACATCATGATACAATCCATGACCGGCTACGGAAAAGCCGAAACTGTCCTGAACGAAGGAAAGATCACGGTAGAAATAAGATCGCTCAACGGAAAAAATTCCGACATCAGCATAAAGACAACGATGATTCCCAAAGACAAGGAACTTCTCGTGCGACAGGCAATAACGCAGAAACTGTACAGGGGCAACATCGACCTTTTCATGACATTCGAGCCTAACGCTGCAGAAAACGCCAAGGAAATAAATGCAGAGATGGCCCTCGCCTATTACCGGCAGATACATGACATAAACTCCAGGATAGAGAAAGAATTTCCCGGAGAGGGAAATGCAGACGCAATGCACATCCTTTCCACAATCCTGAGGTTTCCGGACGTTATGGACATCAACAAGAAAACGGATGTCATAAACGACGGGAACTGGGAACAGGTCTTCGCCTGCATAAGGGAAGCCGTGGACAGGCTCTGCACCTACAGGTCAGAAGAAGGCAGATCCCTTCATTCCGATGTCACATCCAAAGTGAAAAATATTCTCGCATGCATCCCGGAAATCGAGGCTCTTGAAAAGGAAAGGACTGACGGGGTCCGGGAAAGGATATGCGCAAAAGCAGCGGAACTCTCCCTTGCCGTCAACCAGGAAAGGCTGGAGCAGGAAATGATATACTACCTTGAAAAGCTTGACATAAACGAAGAAAAGGTCAGGCTGCGCCAGCACTGCAAATATTTCATGGAAACAATTGAAAACGAAGAATACCCCGGCAAAAAACTCGGCTTCATAGCCCAGGAGATGGGCCGTGAAATCAATACCACCGGCTCAAAGGCCAACCACAGCGGCATCCAGAGAATCGTGGTGAGGATGAAGGATGAGTTGGAGAAGATTAAGGAGCAGTGTCTCAACATCCTCTGATCGGGGCGTAAAAATAAGGCATCTGCTGCGTTGCACTCAGTCCGTCAATCCTCACATACACCAGTATGCTGCGGTTGCCGTCCTTTCGTGCGCCTTGCAGCTTACCCGCTCTTCCGCTCCGGCGGTCTTCGTGCGCCTTGCATCTGCCCCATTTTAGCGCTCCGGCGGTCTGAAACAGCGGCTTGCTACGCCCGGTCTGGAGTGCAGGGCGCTACTGAAGCGGACGGAGCGAGAATTTGTAAGTGCCGCGTTTCGGGGCATTTTTCTTCGATGCGAAAGAAATCCTGCGCAACGAATCCCCCCATACCTTGCTCATCCGCGGGTCGTCGAGTATCTTTACCTCAACTGACGGCGTGAGCGACTGCGGAAAAACGAACCGGTATGCCTTGCCGGAAATGACTATCACGACATTGCCCTTTTCCACCGTCTCGGAAGCCCCGTCCGCCACATACGTCTCTCCGGGAAGATAGACTTCGCCCGCCACAAGAAAATTCAGGGAGTCGGAAGAAATCCTTCTGTCCAGGGCATAGGTGTCCTCGATGTCGAGCCCGTTATCCTTCAGGGAATATGTCCTTTTCCACGACCTGCACCCGGCGTTCTTTCCGTATGCCCCCGAAATGTCAAGACTGAACGTATGGGCAACAGGATCGCATACGACATCCTTCGCCCTGAACTCCGCCCCGAAAATCTGTGACGCACCGTTGATCATCGGCAGGTTGTGCCACCCGCTCTGCATGGACCATATCGTGTATCTCTCGAAACTGAACGTCTTTTTGGTGTATGTCCCGACCCCGGCATCAACGAATACAGGAGTGGTGCCGTCGTAAAGGATGAAGGTTCCCACGTCGTTGTGGTTGTGGCTTTCATTGTTGTAGCCTCCTTTCCCTGCGAAAAACCATCCTGAAGCATTGCGGAAATAGCAGAACTGCGTCTGGTCATACCATGTGTCGGAAGGAATATCCTGCCTCAGGGAAGAAATTACTTTCCGTATCCCCACCTGTGCTGCCGAAGATCTCAATGAATCGAGTTCAGAAACAATCCTTCCCCTGGAGCGCAAAGACTCCAGAGAACGGTATGAATCATGTCCAAGAACCGTGATCATCTTGTTCTTCGGGGCATCAAGGAGCAGAGACAGGGCAAAGTTCTTCATCTCGCTGCTTCCGAGGGCTTCTCCATACCGGTACACGAGGACTGCATCCGGAGTCATTTCCGCCGTTGCGTCAGCAAAATTCACCACCTTGCCATCCCCTATATATGAACGGGAAATGTACTCTCCCATTCTCCTTATCATGTCATTGCCGAAAAATGAAAGCCTCCCGTGCGAAGCGTCATGGAGAATCTGCAGATAGTCATACAGTTTCCCTGCGGCATGTCCCCAATAAGAAGGTCCTTCCTCGCAGGCTCCGTCACTCTTGACGAAAGCCAGGAACCTGTCCACCGACTCGGCTGACAGCCTGATGGCCTCCGAAAGCCTTTTCTGATCTTTTTCCATCAGCAGGAAACACAGGATGACATTGGAATTGCACCACGGATTCCAGTTGTTCACAATGGCATTCTCCGACAGCCCTTCCGCCATCCACCAGTTCGCCCGTCGCACCGACTCATCAAAATACGGGTCGAGGATTTTCTCCCTGACCGCATTTTCGACGCAACGGACAATCGACGGGTCGATTTTGGCGAGTTCATCGGCAAAGAAATGGTATGCTACAGCCATGAGTGCGCCGTAACCTCCTGAACCGAGGTCAATTATCTGCTCCCGTGGATCCGGCAGAGATCTCCCCGAAGACTGTCTCGGATTGTGTGCGGAAAGCACCCAGGATGTCATCTGCGAACTCATCCAGAGCCCGTCAGCAATCTTGTCGAGAAAACGCCCCTTGCCCTCGGCAAGTTCCGCAAGCACGAAAAGGTTGAGTGCCTTGCGGTTTGCGTCGTACGGATCCTCCATTATCCTGCGGTCTCCTGTCCTCTCGTATTCCAGATACGCCGTTGCAGGAATCAGTTTCCACTCATAGTCGAGTTGCTTTTCAGCCATTGCGACAATTCTTTCAGCCTCATCCCCGAAAAGGGCTTCCCATGCCTTTCTGTCCTTGTATTCCGGATAAGGGAACCATTCGCCTCCGGCCGTGAACAAGGTATCGGCGTTCAGCCTGTCATATTCTCCGGCAATGAGATGTTCTTTCTCCATATTCCGGGTATAGATATCCGCCTGACCGACATTAAGTCCCCATAGGCCGTCGGTCACCACAGGGATTTCCCTGCCAGTCTTGTCTGCTATATATTCCGGAGCGTCAAGGAATGTATGAGAATGGCCCCCTATGACCATATCCACATTTTCTATCTGAGGCACAAGGACTCGGTCGGTGTAGACTTCCTTTTCGATTCCGAGGTGCGACAGGCATATTACCATGTCGCAATCCCTTTCCTTTTTCAGGTATTCCGCATAACGGTTGACGGATTCGGCCGGATCGAGATACTTTATCTTGTCGGCTATCGCCCTGTCCACAACTATCGTAAGATCAGTAAGAACACCCACGAAACCGATTTTCAGCCCGCCCCTGTGAAGTATGGCGTATGGTTTAACAAGGTCTCCGAGACGGCATTCCGAAAAGTCGTAATTTGAGCATACTATCGGAAAATCAGCGTTTTCCACACGCCTTGCAAGTTCATCCAGACCGTTGTCGAACTCATGGTTTCCGAGACAGGCCACATCATAGCGCATGGCATTCATCACGTCGATTTCGATATCCCCGTTCATCAGGGTAAAATAGGACGAACCTTGGCTGAAGTCACCGGCATCCACGAGAAGAACCCTTCCCTCGCCTGTCGCAGTCCTCACGCTGTCCACGAATGCAGCCCGCTCCACGACACCGCCAAGCCCGGCATCCTTTCCCGAACGGACAGGCTCGATATGGCTGTGGGTATCATTTGTATGCAGTATAACGAGATTCTGCGCACCGGCAAACGTAACGGCCGCCAACGCAACGAATGTCAAGATTATTTTTCTCATAAATTAACGTCAGTTCGACGAATTTATTATACTCAGCACCAAAGGATTCGTCGAACTGTCGTTAAGGATTTCTGCGAAATCCCTTTGTCTTAATCCCCAGTCGCTGTGCGACAGCCCCTTACTAAGGGGCGTCACCCTCTTTCTGCTCGCTTTCGAATGTCCACCGGACATTCTCATAAACCGCTCACGACCCTCTCCGGGAGCCCGTCGCAGACTAAGCGTCTGCTCCTTAGCGGTGTTCGATGAATATTCATCGAACACACGTTAAATTACGAATTTATTGCCCCGCAAGAGCGCCGTTACAGAATGACAACCCTGCCGTCGGTATGATATGTTATCGGACGTCCAGCAGCAGTTTCCGATTTCACATAGTCAAGCATAACGTCTTTTATGTCAATCTGAAAAACTTTCATGTTTTCGGCCCCGTCAGCCAAATAAAGGCCGTCACCCCCGTTAAGCAGGAAGGAAATCGTGGCTACCCCGTACATTTCATCCTCATCCACAGGTTCCCCGCCGATTTCAGCGGACACGATTCTGCCGTTCTCCGCAACTATCCTCACACCGCCGAGCACCTGAAATTCAGTTTCAGCCATTTGTGAAAATATCTCCATGAGCCTCTTTCCGCTCAATTCCAGATATACGAGGGTGTTCTTGAACGGGAACATGGACAGGATGTCGTCAAGAAGGATGTCCCCTTCAGGCATGTCGATTCTGATGCCTCCGAAATTGGTGATTCCAACGTCCACATCCTCATCGGCAAGTTCCCCGACACTCTGCATTATCACGTCCACAAAAAGATTCGACACGGCACTCTCCGGATAAGCTCTCGGCATGGCCTCAGGAGAATATCCCACCACCTGCTTTACATCCGACATCACGGACTGCGCAGCCAGCACTATTGAAGCCACATCGTATGTCGTGCCCTTGTCAGTGAACACATTGCCGTTCGGGGAAACATATCTGTTCCCGTCAATAATGCCTATGGCCTCATCGGCATTGTCCGCACTTGCCGACACGCATCCCGTCCTCGAAGCGTTCATCGCATGCTTGGACCACTTGAGCGTGAAATCCTGTGCCCCTGCAGAAACTCCGGACATGAACAAAAGTCCGGCAACGGCTGCCGCCGAAAAGAATGTCATTTTTGTTTCAGCCATCTGTAAAGATCCTTGAAAGTCGTCTTCTTGCCGAACATAAGTATTCCGACCCTGTATATTTTGGCAGAAATGTACGCCATGAGCACGAACGTAAGCAACAGCAAGACGATGGAAAGTATGATTTCCCAAGCAGGGACTCCGAACGGGATACGGGCCAGCATCACTATCGGAGATGTGAACGGTATCATCGAACCCCAGAACACGACCTGGCTGTCTGGGGACTTGAAGGCGTAGAACGCTATGAAGAACGCTATCAGCAGCGGAATCGTGACAGGCATCTGCAATTGCTGCGTGTCAGCCTCATTCTCCACTGCCGAACCTATTGCAGCGAACAGAGAGGCATACAACAGGTACCCCAATACGAAATAAACTATGAAAGAAAGTATTATCTGCGCATAGTCCAAATCCTTCAAGGTGGTGAGGATCACCGCAAGTTCGTTGTCCTGCGAAACCAGAGCCTCAGCTGAAGCCAGTCCTGACGGGTCAAGTGAGGCAGAGTCCACCCCAAGACCTTCGGCCATGCCAGCCATCTGTTCCGTCTGTATCGTGGCGGAAGACATCAGGGAATCCGCTCCCATAAGGGCTCCGGCACCCGTGACGAGAATGGCGGTAAGCACAATCCACAGGAAAAACTGTGTCAGGGCTACGCCGGCCACGCCTATAATCTTGCCGAACATCAGTTCGAGGGAATTGACGGAGGACACGAGCACTTCCACGACCCTGCTCGACTTTTCCTCGATCACGCTCTGCATGACCATGGCCGAAAACATCGCTATGAACATGTATATGATGACTGACAGGATCAGGGACACGAACATATAGACTTCAGACGAGGAAATCTTCTCCTGGCCGGCATCGTCCATCGTGTATGTCGCGACAGGAATATCAGCCTTGACATCCTCCATTATCTGCTTGAGTCCCTTGATGTCGTAGGAAGCGAGCCTGTAGTCTTCTATCGCATTGTTGACGTTACGGCTTACGGCCTCCTTCATGTCCACGCTGAGTGGCTTCTGCGAATATGCGGACACCGAAACGCTCTTCGTTGCCGAATCAAGAGGGGAAATTATGACGAGGGCGTCCAGTTCGAGGTCGAAATACCTCGCCTTCATGCTGTCCACAGGTTCCGAAGAATAATCCTGATATGCAATCTGCTCGCTGTCGGTCATGTACGGCATCACAATCCCGGAACGGTCAACTACGCCGACTTTCTTCCCCTTGTCTTCCGCCATGAACATTATCACGCTCGGCAGGATGCACAATGCGGCAAAGAAAATAGGTCCGAGAAACGTAGTGAGCAGAAATGATTTCTTTTTTACTCTCGTAAGGTATTCTCTCGATACTATTACGTTTATTGTACGGAAATTCATAGGTCTATTCCTCCTCTGTTACCAATTTTATGAATATGTCGTTCATCCTCGGGACGAGTTCCCTGTAGGAGTTTACGGCAATGGGCAGCGATGCTATGGACTTGAGGGCATCTGACGGTCCCGCCTCCAAAGTCAGCACGGCAGTGTGCCGTCCGGAATCATCCGTGTCCGACAGGACCTTGAACACTCCAGGCATCGAGTCAATGGGCTCGGAGGCGCTGTAAGTCAATTCCACATTGTTGCTGCCGTATTTGTGTCTTATCTCGTTCACTCCACCGGTAATGACCACGTGGGACTTGTTTATGAGTGCAATGTCGTCGCAGAGTTCTTCCACGGACTCCATATTGTGGGTCGAAAGCACTATTGTCGCCCCTTCATCCTTGAGCCGGAGTATTTCTTCCCTTATGACCTTTGCATTGACGGGATCAAATCCGGAAAACGGCTCGTCAAGGATGAGAAGGGACGGCTTGTGCACCACGGTAGTGATGAATTGCACCTTCTGCGCCATACCCTTTGAGAGTTCCTCAACCTTCTTGTTCCACCAGTTCTCGATTCCGAACTTCACGAACCATTTTTTCAGTTCGTCTGCAGCATCCCTGGAACTCATGCCTTTCAGGCGAGCGAAATACATTGCCTGGTCGCCGACCTTCATCTTGCGGTAAAGTCCGCGTTCTTCGGGCAGATAGCCGATTTTCTGCACGTCTGCGTTGGTAATCGGTCTGCCGTCAAAGAGGATCGTGCCTCCTCCTGGGATTGTGATGCGGTTGATTATCCTGATGAGCGTGGTCTTCCCTGCCCCGTTCGGCCCGAGGAGCCCGAATATTTTTCCCTTCTGCATTTCAAGGGACACGTGGTCAAGCGCTATCTTCTCTCCGAAACTCTTGCTCACGTCGATGCATTGAATCATGTTCATGATAAAAACGTCATAAATTAAGTATTTTTGCGGCAAGTTCTGTCAGGAGTTCCGGCTGGGATGCCTCCCCCGAATTTCCGCCCTTGCCCTTGAAATCGTATTCTTTCAGCAGCGATATCACTTCCATGCACTTGCGCGGAGGATAGTTTGCCGCCGCCTGTTCGTATTCCTTCAAAAAATAGGGATTCACTCCCAGAACCCTCGCCTTGACGTCTGAACCTGCCCTCGGATTCTTCATCATGAATGCCTCGTATTTCAAAATCCGGTAGAAATGGGAAAACATCGGGCTTGTGGCTGTCAGCAGCATGAATTTGGGCGATGAGCCGATATAGGCGGCTATCTTCAGCGCTTTTGCTGAGTTGCGCAGAGAAAGTTCCTTCGTAAACTCGAATATGCTGTACTGACGGCTTATTCCGACATTGTCCTCTATGTCGGAAACTGTTATTTCCGTCTTGTCCTCCGGAAGGTTTTTCCTCATCTTCTCCGTCTCGACCGCAATCTTTCCCAAGTCCGTACCGGCATATTCCGCAAGAAGCGCTGCCGCATCGGGCGCAATCCTCAACCCTTTCCCGGCGTAGAACGCCGAAATCCACCTTCCCATTTCATAGTCCCTTACGGCGGCCGATTCCACAACGGTACCGGTCTTTGTCACAGCCTTGTAAAGGGCTTTGCGCTTGTCGGCCGATGCTCCGTGCAGGCAAAGCACAAGAATCGTCGTCGGAAGCGGGTTCGTACAGTATTGTGCGAGGCTTTCGAGAGTCTTCATGGCCTGCGCTTCCTTTACAACCACGAGTTGCCTTTCGGCAAATACGGGATAACGCATTGCTGCGGTAACGACCTTGTCTGCGTCCGCATCCGTGCCATAGAAAATTGTCTGGTTGAAATCCCTTTCATCCTCGGCGAGAGCATTTTCAATTATTGCCGAGCATACGAGTTCCGGATAATATGGCTCCTCTCCCATAAGGAGATAGACTGGACGGAAGACTCCTTTCCGGGCATCTTCGATTATCTTACGGCATTGCGCATCCGTATCTGCAAAACCTTTCGCCATAGATTGGCAAATATACGCAGAAGCCGAGAGCAAAGCAAATTTATTTGCTATGCCGAGGCGCAACCGTATATGTGGCGACAGCCAAACATACGCAGAAGCCGAGAGCAAAG
>CALVDU010000031.1 GCA_944326375.1 uncultured Bacteroidales bacterium
TCAACATCTCCAGCCTTAGGGTCCAGAAGTGTCACAGTGACTGGGATAGTCTCATCATAATAGAGAGTCCTTCCGAGAATTCCTGCCAATGTGCTCACATATACCACTTTACCTGCATTGGCCGGATCGAGGTTCGAAACCAGGTCAACCGGATCAGGCCTTGTCACTTCACCCTTAGACTCTTCAGTGACTTCCCCTGCCTTGAGGGAAGCCAGTCCGTTGAGCGTGCACTTTTCTCCTGCAAGATAGACTGTCGAGCCGATTTTCACGTCGGCTGTAGAAGTCACATACATGGAGGCCCCCTCGTCAGACACCACGAAGCCTTCAGAAGTCAGGGCAACGACCTGGGCTTCAGGAACTTTTGCGAATTGTCCGTCCTTAAGGGCGTAAACTTCAGTCAGGGTCATTTCTTCGACTCCGATATAATTGTCACCTCTCTGGTATATGATAGTCTTGACGGAGTAGCCCCTGTTGTTCAGGATTGTGACAGTGCCCTGGCGAGGAGCGGCGATGGCGCCGTTCTCGATATTGTCGGTCACGGTGACTGTCACGTCCATTGTCTGCGAGCCGGACATCGGACTTACTGTAATCCAGTCCTCGGCCACGTCGATGACCCAGTCATCGTCGGAGGCTACCATGAAAGTCTGCGGCTCTGCATCTTTTGCCTCAAAAGTCAGGCTCGACTCGGACATCAGTGCATCAGGCCCGACAAGTTCTTCAGGCTGGCATCCGAAGATTGCAGCTACGGCCATGGTAATGGCAACGTAACTTGATATTTTATTCAATAGTTTCATGTTCGATAGTTTAATTCATTCCATTGTCAACATCTCCGTCGGAATATCCCGTGTCGAGGCCGTCAACCCATCCAGGATTCTGCGTCAGATTACGGTTCAGGTCACGGTCACCGAGCGGGATCGGATAGAGATAGTCCCTGTTTTCGTCGAAAGAACGGGTCTTTGTCCTGTGCATGTCCACATATCCACTGTTGCCTTCACTCAGGACTATACCGTCGGAATAAGGGACATAGTGTCCGTCTATCATGATTTCCTGAATCTGGATGAAGGTGACATCTTCGCCATATGCCGGCGGGGTTGATGTGTCATAGAGGTACACGTCGGCAACTCCGTCTCCTGTAAGGTCATAAGGTCCGGGGCCGGTAAAATACATTCCGTAGAGAGGCTGTTCATAGCATTTGCCCTCTTTCCATCTTACGATGTCGTCCCACCTTGTGCTTGCCTCCATAACCAATTCGATCGTCCTTTCCCTGCGGATTTCAAGGATGACGGCAAGATTTGACGGGTTGCATTTGGCGAGGTTGGTGTAGCCGTAGTCTTCGGATACGAGGAACGGGTCAACCGTCAGGCTCGCCACAGTCATTGGAGGCATTCCTGCTCTTGTGCGGAGTTTGTTGATCGACATGTCGGCATCCTCCTGGGTGAATTCCCCGAGTTCGGCACGGGCTTCCGCATAAATAAGATGCGCTTCCGCAAACCTGTACACAGGCATGTCGTTAAAGGACATGTCGGCCCTTTCCGCAGACTCGTACATCGGGTCCATCACGAACTTGTCATACTGGAAGCCGGTGGATGTAAGCGTAATGTCCGGTCCGTAGACAGTTTCCTTGGAGTTGCTTCTCACGTGACTCGGAAGTCTTGTAATCATCCCGAGACGCGGGTCGCGGTTTGCCATCTGATCCACGAAGGACATGGTTTCCCAACCCTCCTGCGATGAGAAGAATGTTCCGTCCTTCATGAGGAAGCTGTCAATGAATTTCTTTGAGAATCCCGGACATCCGGCAGAGTTCATCAAAGCATAGCCTGTAGCGTTGTGGATACAGGACAGGGCCTGGTCCATCTTGATTGCAAGTATGTATTCATTAGGATCCGCATCCACTTCCCTGAACAATTCTCCATAATCAGGAGCCAGATCGTACGGACTTTCCGTCAGGATTCTCTTTGCGGCTTCAGCAGCTAATCTCAGATAATCTTCTGCAGTCCGGCCATCTTGAAATGAAAGCTCGTGGTACTTGCGGTATGTGCCTTCATACAGACAGAATTGAGCCTTCAGCATGAGTGCAGCCCATTTGTTCACCCTGTATGTGCTTACCTCGGCAGGAAGCGCGTCGATGGCAAAATCAATGTCCTCTATCATGTGGCCCATTATAAGTTCCCTCGAATCGCGCGCCTTGTAGAGGTCAGGATCGTTCGATCCGAGTTCCTTGTCGTACCAAGGCACGTCGCCGAATCTTTTTATTTTTTCATAGTAGAATCTCGCCCTGAAGAATCTGGCGAGTCCTGTATATTCTTTCACGACGTCCGGGTCATCGCACTGGTCCATGTGGCCGAGCATTGTATTTATCTTGCGCAGCTGTCCCCATGACCAGCCCCCTTGGCCTGCCACCGTAGGCACCTGTCTTGCAACGCCGCCGAGAAGCTCGTCCGAGATGTTGCCTTTCTGGAATATGATGTCGGACTGCTTTTCATAAGGCTCCTTGTCAAACAGGTTGTCATAGAAAGAATTTGAAAAGAGGATAAAGTCCTGCTCGTTTCTGAAGTAGTTTTCCGGAACGAGTTTGTCATTAGGTGTTCTTTCCAGGAAGTCACAGGAAGAAATCCCCATCACGATAGCCAGCAAAGGCAAAATGTGTTTTTTCATTTTCTGTTTCCTCCTTCAATTAAAATGTGATGTCAATACCAAACATGAATGTCTTCTGCCATGGATATGCTACTGCGTCCTTTGCGTCCGAGTTAGTGTACATACCCGTAGAGGTCTTGTCCGTTACCCTGCGGTATGCGGATTCCGGATCCAGATACTTCGTGTATTTCTTGAGAGGAGACCAGTAGGCAAGGTTTTCTCCGGAAAAATAGAAACGTATCTTTTCTACGCAGATTGCCTTTGTCCATCTCTCCGGCAGGGTGTATCCTAACGTGAAGTTCTTCAGCCTGAGGTATCTGATGTTCTGGATATACCTGCTGTTGACAGGGGCGAGTTCGCCTCCTGTCGAGGAGTAGACGCGAGGTCTCGGGAAATATGCGTCAGGGTTGTCTTCAGACCAAACCGTCTTGATGAAGTCCCGAGGCATGAATGCAGTATAGTAAGCGTAGGAGTATGAACCCCAGAAAGCGATGTTCATTCCAGGAGGATAGAAATAGTGGTTGCCCACGCCCTGGAAGAATATGGACATGTCTATGCCCATCCAGTCAAAGCCCAAGTTGAAGCCGTACTGGAGACTCGGGAGCGAGTTCCCGAGGATCTTGCGGTCGCCGGGGTCGTCGGCAGTGTTGTTGCCGAGGGTAATGACATTGATGCCGTTAGGGCCTTCCTGCTTGTTGTCAAGGTCGACATACCGGAGGTCTCCTGCGAGGAATCCTCCCTGCATTCTGTTCGTTCCGATATAGGTAAGGGCATCGCAGACATTGTTCTGGTAGTATTGTGCCTCTTCATCTGTCTGGAAAAGTCCGTCTACTACGAATCCCCAGATGTCCCCGATCCTCTGTCCTACGTAGTAGTCGGTAAGACGCTTGTCAGGGTTGTTGTCGTATCTTGTGATGTATGAGTCATAGTTGCTCAGGGTGACTCCTACATTGTAGTTGAAGACTTTGCCTGCAAGGTTGAACCCGTCGCGCCATCTGAGGGAGAATTCATAGCCCCTGGTACGCAAGTCGGCCGAGTTCTCTTTAGGTGCAGCGGCTCCGTAGACGCTCGGAAGGGCGTTACCCTGGACAAGCATGTTCTTGGTATCCCTGATGTAGCCTTCGGCAGTGAATTCGAGCCTGTTGTTGAGCATGGCTATGTCCAATCCGAGGTTGTACTGGTATGTGGTCTCCCATGTAAGGGCATCGGAGTTCGGTGCGGAAATGTTTGCATATTGGGCCCTGTTTGAACCTTCTCCGAATGTGTAGTGACTGAATGTGTTGATTGAAATGGTGCGCATGTATGCGTAGTTGTCCACATTCTGGTTCCCGAGGCTTCCGACAGAGGCGCGGAGCTTGAGGTTGTCGATCACATTCCTTGCCGGTGCGAAGAAAGGTTCCTCGGAAATCCTCCATCCTGCAGAACCTGAAGGGAATAATCCCCAGCGGTGTCCTGCTGCAAAACGCGAAGAACCGTCGTACCTTCCGGCCAATTCGACGAGATAACGTCCCTTGTAGTCGTAGTTTATACGACCGAAGAATCCCATGAGGGCATATTCGCTCTGACCTCCGGAAACGCTTGTTATCGTGGCGCCGCTTTCGTCCGGAATCACGAGTGAAAGGTCGTTGAGGTATTCATCGGAGATGTTCTGCCCCACTGCAGTGATGTTCTTGTATTTGTATGTTTCTGCATTGAAACCGAGCATCACCTTCAGGTTGTGGGCGTCGTTGTATGTGTCGGCGTATGTGGCGTACACGTTCCCGGACAGCCAGGTGTAGTTCCTTGTCCTTTCTTCGAGCTTGTTCAGTCCTGCACCTGTCGTATATGCGGATGTTTCGCCCGGGCGTATTCCATAAGGGATGTTTACCGTACGGTGCATGTCATCCCTGCGCACTTT
>CALVDU010000032.1 GCA_944326375.1 uncultured Bacteroidales bacterium
TATGCCCTTCCGCAGTCTCCGCAGACTTTCAAGCAGTTGCTCATGGTTGCAGGCTACGACAGGTATTTCCAGATCGTGCGCTGTTTCAGGGATGAGGACCTGAGGGCTGACAGGCAGCCGGAATTCACGCAGATAGACTGCGAGATGTCATTCGTGGAGAGGGACGACGTTCTTGACGTGTTCGAGGGCATGATGAGGACCCTGTTCAAGAATGTCCTGAATGTGGATATCCCTAATCCTCTGCCGAGGATGTCATGGTTCGACGCAATGGACAACTATGGTTCCGACAAGCCGGACATTCGTTTCGGAATGAAAATCCACGAGATTACGGACTTGGTTCAGGGACACGGCTTTTCTGTCTTCGACTCTGTGGATTATGTCGGGGCAATCTGTGCTGACGGGCTTGCATCCTATACCCGCAAACAGCTCGACGAACTCACTGAATGGGTCAAGAGGCCTCAGATCGGCGCAAAGGGACTGGTTTATATCAAGGTCAACGAGGACGGAAGCCTGAAATCGTCCGTGGACAAGTTCTATACTCCTGAACAATTGCGTGCAGTCGCTGACCGCATGTCGGCAAAAAACGGCGACCTGATTCTCGTGCTCTGCGGTCCGAAACGCAAGACACAGACAATGCTCGGTGTCCTCCGTCTGGAGATGGGCAACCGTCTCGGCTACAGGGATCCGTTCAATTTCGCCCCGCTCTGGATTGTGGATTTCCCGCTGCTCGAATGGGATGACGAAACATCCCGTTTCTATGCGATGCACCACCCGTTTACGGCTCCGAAGCCGGAGCATCTCGACCTGTTCTATTCCGACAGGAAGGAAGACCTCGAAAAGGTGTGTGCAAACGCTTACGATTTCGTGCTCACGGGAACGGAAGTCGGAGGAGGTTCGATAAGGATTCATGATGCGGCAGTGCAGCAGAGGATGTTCGAGGTGCTCGGATTCTCCGACGAGGAAGCCCAGTACAAGTTCGGATTCATAATCAATGCCTTCAAGTTCGGCGCTCCGCCTCACGGAGGTCTTGCATTCGGTTTCGACCGCGTGTGCGCCCTGTTCGGCGGGCAGGAGACCATACGCGATTACATCGCATTCCCGAAAAACAATCAGGGACGCGATGTAATGATAGATTCTCCTTCCTATATCGACCAGATCCAGATGGACGAACTCCATCTTGTCTCCACTGCGAAACAGGAAGAATAGTATTTGCCGTCGTCAGGCAAGCAGTTGCTTGACGACGGTTGAGATCAGTTTGCCGTCGGCCTGTCCGGCAAGGCGTTTTGTGGCCACGCCCATGACCTTGCCCATGTCGGACGGCTTGCTTGCGCCGACTTCGGCGATAATCTTTTCGAGTTCGGCTTTCACTTCATCTTCCGAGAGTTGCTTCGGGAGATAGACTTCCATCGCTGCGGCCTCGGCGAGTTCGTTGTCGGCAAGGTCCTGGCGGTTCTGCTGCGAATAGATCTCTGCACTTTCCTTGCGCTGCTTGACGAGTTTGCCGATGATTTTCAGGATGTCGGCATCAGTGATTTCCCCGTTTCCTCCCTCGGAGGTCTTGGCAAGAAGGATTGCAGCCTTTATACCCCTGAGGGCAGCAAGGCGTACCGTTTCCTTTGCTTTCATGGCGGCTACCATGTCCGCCTGAATCTGTTTTTCGAGTTCCATAATATATATTCCTTATTATCTGTAATCTTCAAAGCCGGGCATGGCAAGGCCTGCGACGAAATCCTTGAATTTCCTGTCGTTCTTCGGGCAGATAAGCAGGACATCGTCCGTATCTATGACCATGTAGTCTTCCAATCCGTTGACTGCAATTAGTTTGTGCTTGTTTTTGGCTATGACCATGGTGTTTTTGTTGCCGGAAGACAGGGTTTTTCTGCAGCCCATGGCATTCCCGTCCTTGTCTTTCTCCGGGAAGAAATCGTACAGAGATTCCCAGTTCCCGATATCCGCCCATTTGAAGTGTCCGGGAAAGAGCCATGCTCTTTCGGTCTTTTCCATTATTCCGTAGTCAATGGATATCTTGATGCAGTCGGTGTATGCCTTTTCGACAAATTCTCGTTCCACGCGGCTTCCGATTGCGTTTTCCCAGCCTGCGAACAGCCTTGTCACCTCCGGAAGGTATCTTTCAAGTTCTTCTCTTACAGTCTCGGCTTTCCATACGAAGATTCCGGAGTTCCAGAAGAATTCGCCGCTGTTGAGGAAGACTTTGGCGAGTTCGATGTCCGGTTTTTCCGTAAATGTCTTGACTTTGACTGCCTCGTTGTCCTTGATCTTGTATCGGCCTCCGCTTACCTGGATGTAGCCGTAGTTCGGGTCAGGTCTGGTCGGGCTTACGCCGAGGGTCATGAGAATATCCCTTCCGATGGTGTAGTCCAAAGCCTTGGTCACGTCTTCTACGAATATGTCTTCATCCGGGATGACATGGTCGGCAGGGGTGACTGCCATTATGGCATCCGGATTCCGTTTGAGCAGGGTGTATGTGGCGTATGCTATGCATGGGGCCGTGTCCCGGCTGTATGGTTCGAGAAGCAGGTTTTCGGTTTTGAGTTCCGGCAGTTGTCCGGCCACTATGTCCTTGAACCTGTCTGCGGTAACTACGATGATGTTTTCTTCGGGGACGATTCTCGAAAATCGTTCGAATGTCTTCCGGAGGAAGGATTTTCCTGATCCGTCCATGTCGAGAAACTGCTTTGGGCAATTGTATTTGCTTACTGGCCAAAATCTTGTGCCTGCCCCTCCTGCCATTATTACACAATAGAAATTGCGGTTCATATCATCGGTGTTTATATTATATGGTGTCACAAATAGATAGGAATGTACGCGTCGGGAATGTATCGGATTTCGGTGCCGAATCCGTCGAATGTCACGGATATGACGTCCATGTGGCTTTCTTCGGAAATCTTCTTCTGCCTCATGTATTTGGCTGCAGCGGTTGCAATCCGTCTTGTCTTGGCCGCGTCCACGCTTTCTTCCGGGATTACAGGGGAATTGCTTTTCCGGCTTTTTACCTCTACGAAATGGATTCCGTCAGGGCTGAGGGTAATGATGTCTATTTCAAGGTGGCCGCTTCTCCAGTTGCGTTCGAGGACGGTATGCCCATTCTCTGCGAGGAATGCGGCAGCCTCATCTTCCCCGACTTTTCCTAATTTTCCGCCTTTATGCCCGTTATTATCCATTTCCCGTCCTGCAGTTTCAGTTCTGCGCGCCTTGTCTTGTTGAACTTTTCTCCGAGACTTATCGTGAACACGGCGTTGCTGCTTTCTTCGGAAGTCATGTTCTGTTCAATGAAGAATATTTCCGACTTGGCGAGTTCGGATGCGGCAAGGTTAAGCACTGATGTGTCTTTGGCTTTTGCCGAATTCCACGCTTCACGGTAATTGTCGATATATCCGGTCATTTTCGTAGAATCGCAGACCGACCCGGCCGTTGCCCAGTCTCCTTGCGACAATGCCGAAAAGAATGTCCTCAGGGTCGTTTCCTGTTCGGAAAACAATTCTGTCTGCTCGTCATGTGTCACGCACCATGCCACCAGTGCGCCTGCACAGCCTACGGCTATTATTATCAGAATGTTTGTTATAAATTTCTTCATATCCTGTCAATTTTCCTTTTTCAGTTGAATGTCACTATCGTCACGCCTGATCCTCCGAACTGGATATGTTCGTCACTTACGGAGGCCACTCCAGGTACTGTCCTGAGGTATTTCTGGATTTCCTCATGCAGGACTCCTGTGCCCTTGCCGTGGATTATCCTGACGCTCGTCATGTTGAGCATTATGGCGTCATCGATGTATCTTGACACTTTTTCGATGGCGTCGTTCAGCCTCTCGCCCCTCACATCAAGTTCCGTGCTGAAATTCAATTTTCTTTCGGTAATCGAAGAATCTATGCGGATTACGGATTTTTTTGCCGAGGTGTCTTTCATGGCGGTCCGGTATTCGTTGGAGGTAATCCTTTCCACCTTGTCCGGAGACATCTTGCTGCTGATGTTTCCGATGTTCACGACAATCGTCTTTGCAGACACTTTCGCCACTTCTCCCACCATGCCGTTGCTCTTCACGCGGACTTTCTCCCCTGGGTTGAGAGGGGCATTCCGGAATTCTTCCAGCCTTTTCTGTTCCGCCTCCTTTTCTTCCATTTCCTTGCGGGTCTTCTCGTCTTGCCGTTTGGCCTTCCTGAGGCGTTCCCTTTCCCTGCGGGCGTCGATTTGCTTTATTTTTCGTTCGATGTAGTCGTCCTTTTCCTTCTGTTCCTGCTCTTTCTTGAGGGAGAGGGCCGCCATGAAGTCCTGGAGTTCCTTGCGTGCTTCTTTTGTGGTTTCTTTTTCCGCCTGGGCTTCCTTTATGGTCCTGATTGTGTTTTCTACGGTCCTGTTGGCTCCTTTTATTATTTCTTCCGCCTCGGTCTTTGCCTTGTCGAGGATCTCTTTTTTGAGCTGCTTTATTTCGTTCAGTTCTTTCTGGTATCTGTCCGTAATGCTTTCTAGCGTTTTGTCGGTATTGCGGATTTTTTCCAGTTTCTCTTCAAGGCTGCGGCGGTTGCGGGCTATTTTCCGGAGGTTCCTCTCGATGCCCACAAATTCTTCCCCGGCACGCTGTTCTGCGTCCTTGATGATGTTTTCGGGCAGCCCCATCTTCCTGGCGAGTTCGAATGCGAACGAGTTTCCCGGCAGCCCCATTTCCAGTTTGAACAGAGGGGCTATGTTCTTGACGTCGAATGTCATGGCCCCGTTCATTACGCCGGTGTCACCGGATGCGTAGAGTTTGAGGTTGGTATAGTGTGTCGTGATTATCCCATATACGCCTCTGCGGTCCATTTCGGCGAGAATTGCCTCAGCAATTGCTCCTCCTGCTGCCGGCTCAGTGCCCGAGCCGAACTCGTCTATCAGTACAAGCGTGTGCGAATCGGCATTCTGCAGCATGTCTTTCATGTTGGCGAGGAAGGAACTGTATGTGCTCAGGTCGTTGTCCAGGGACTGGTCATCTCCTATGTCGACCATAATCCTGTCGAACACGAGCATTTCGGAGGTTTCGGATGTCGGTATCAGCATTCCCCATTGGAACATGTATTGCAGAAGCCCTGCCGTCTTGAGGCATACCGATTTTCCTCCGGCATTAGGTCCGGATATGAGCAGTATGTGCTTTTTGCTGGAAAGGGTGAGTGTCAGCGGCACTATTTCTTTCTTTTCTTTTTTCAGCGCCTTTTCCAGCAGGGGGTGCCGTGCTTTCCTGAGGTTCATTTCCCCGTTGTCGGAAATTATAGGCATTCCGGCTATCATGTCAAGGGCTACATTTGCCTTTGACATGAGGAAGTCGAGTTCGCCCAAATATCTGGCAGCGTCGAGCAGTTCCGGGATATAGGGCCGTAAGAAGTCTGAAAATTCCGACAGAATCCGCTGTATTTCACGTGATTCTGCAAATTTCAATTCCTTGATCCGGTTGTCGAGTTCAACTACTTCGGCAGGTTCTATGAATGCAGTCTTGCCGGACGCGGATTCGTCGTATATGAAACCCGGAAGCTTTTTCTTGTTGGCGGCCGATACCGGGATGAGCATCTTGCCGTCCCGGACGGAAATGCTTGCTTCCTGGTCGGCTATGCCTTCTTCCTGCGCACGTTTCAGGATGGACTGGATGCGTCTTGAAATCGTGCCCTCCATTTCCTTAAGGGACTTGCGTATGCCGTACAGTTCGTCTGAAGCCGTGTCCTTGACTTCTCCGAACTTGTCAAGTATGGCATCTATGCGCCTCCTCGCTTCGGGGAAGTGCATTATGTCCTGGCTCATGCGTTTCAGTTTGGGGTATATGCCGTCCTTGATGTTTTCGAAGAAATGCATGACCTTTTCGAGGGTGTCGAGCATGGTCTTCAGTTTCCTGAGGGACAGCAGGTCGATGCTGTTGTGCGATTTTTCTATTATTTTCAGAAATCCTATGCAGTCGATATAGCCGCTGGTCGGGAAACTGTCCTCGAACATCACTATCAGGCGCATTTCATCGGTAAGCTGCAGCCGTCTGCGGATTTCTTCGGCATCTGATGAAAATGTCTCTTCAGCAGCCCTTTCCGCAGCATAGTCCGTAGAACATCTGTCCGCTATCGTTTTCCTGATGCGGTCGAATCCTAACTTCTCTTCCGTCCTAAAAATCCAATTGTCCTGTCCTGTCACTTTATTCTTTCTCCAAAGAGTCGTTCAACAATAGTTTCAGTTCATTGAGGTTGTTTATCGGGGTCACGTTTCCTCCCCGTACGAATGATATCTGTCCGGTTTCCTCTGACACGGCGATAACATCTGCGTCGGTGTTTTCGGTAATGCCGATTGCCGCTTTGTGTCGCATTCCATAGTGTGCCGGAATGTCGGTCTTTTCTGTGATCGGGAGCGTACATCTTGCCGCTATGATGCGGTTGCCGCTCATTATCACGGCTCCGTCGTGGAGCGGGGAATTCTTGAAGAAGAGATTCAGAATGAGCCTTCTGTTTATGTTGGCGTCGATTCTGTCCCCGGTCTCTATGATGTAGTCCAGAGAGGAATTATGAGGGAAGACTATCAGCGCCCCCGTCTTTTGTTCAGACATCGTTCTGCATGCTTCCGTGACCTCCTGTACGGCGGCATTGTCCATTTTTGTCCTGTTCTGTCCCAACAGTTTGCCGAGAAACCCGTTTTTTCCGGCTTCCCTGAGATAGTTGTTGCCGAATGAGATTAGGAAACGGCGTATTTCCGGCTGAAAGATGATGATGAGGGCGATTACTCCCACATCAAGGAGTTGTCCGAGTATCCCGGACATCAGCTTCATGTTGAATGCTCCGACAATGAACCGCAGGATGTACAGGGAGATTATCGCTGCGAATATGCTCATGGCGGACGATCCCCGTATCCATCTGAAGACTACGAATATTATCACGGCCACCAGAAGGATGTCGAGAATGTCTATCAGAGACAGACGCAGAAAACCGAATACGTCCAACAGCATCAGCACCTCAATTTATGGCGCAAATATACGCAGAAGCCGAGAGCAATGCAAATGTTTGCAATTGCCGAGGCGCAACAGTATAAATGGCGCAGTGCGGCCAAATATACGCAGAAGCCGAGAGCAATGCAAACTTGTTTGCAATTGCCGAGGCGCAACAGTATAAAATTTTCCGGCGGAAAAATTCATTTAAAATCTTGAAAATTAAAATAATAATCGTATATTTGCAGCCCGCAAAAGTGTATTGCGGAATATAAATTATTGATCAACAATTAATTAAACAAACCAATGCCTGGATTAATTGGAAAGAAAATCGGAATGACTTCC
>CALVDU010000033.1 GCA_944326375.1 uncultured Bacteroidales bacterium
GGCATTTCCGACAAGATGAAGTTTCAGGACAGTGGCGAGGTTCTCGAAAGAGAATTCCTTTCCGTCAGGCGAAACGGCTGCCATAGGATATGCCGTAGGGAAGCCGGCAGCAGCATATGCCTGTTCCTGCTGAATTTCAGTGCCCATAGTCTTGCCTTCTGCCGCAGTCGTCACAACCGGATATATGGCATACATATAGCCCTCTTCCGGTTCATTTTCCGTTGTAAATTCTCCGGACGGTGTTCCAGCACCTGAAGAAAGGGTGTAGGTACAAGGCTGCCCACCTTCGTTGAACAATGATATTTCATCGCCTTCCGCCCAAACGATGCTGAGACCGTCAAGGCTGGTCTTTGTGTCCCGTGAAAATGCAGTAACCGTCTTCTGAGGAGCAATCACCCCCTGTTCAGGGACATTATCTTCATTAATATCATCCTGCACACCCTCAGAAACCATATTTTCTTTTGAACACCCGACAACCGCCAGCATTGCTGCGGACATCGCCAAAAACATAAATCTTTTCATGATGATAATTTTTATTTCTTGACTGCTCACCACGGAATGTCTTCCGAATCCTCGTGCAAATTATCCAAGGATGCTGCAAAGCCTTTTTCTGCCATAACGGTGCTGACCGACACTTCCGGAGAGAGGTAGGCTTTTTCCATATTCTCCGGCATCCTTTCTTTCTTCATCTCATTCAATATTTTATGTATAACTTCTGTCATTTCAACATTTTCAGTTTTCTGTCTCCTGGCTCTGCCTCACGGAATGATATCGCATAGCCTCCGGCAGCCACGGCCTTCTGCCTGAAAGAACTTTTGGACGTGCACCTGTACTCGGAAATGGTATATGCCTGAGGATTTGTCAAATAGTCCGCGTCCGGAGCGTCAGCATAGACTGTTGCCACATAGGTCTTGTCCGGGTCGAGAAAGTCGAATTTGATTTCCGAGACATGCTCCTCGCTGCCCGTGACATTGCCGACAAACCATTGTCCTGTACCTTTCGCCTTTCTTGCCACAGTCACATAGCGTCCCGGTTCTGCCTCAATGTATCTGCTTTCCTCCCAGTCAAGTGCAACATCCTTGATGAACTGGAAAGCATCCATGAACCGTTCATAGTTCTCCGGGATATCCGCAGCCATCTGCAGAGGGGACGACATGACAACATAGACGCCCAGCTGATTTGCTATCGTAAAGTTGGCATGAGTGCTGTTGCCCGGATTTATTTTGGATATGTCCATCTCGAATATGCCCGGAGTGTAGTCCATCGGACCGCCTATCAGCCTTGTGAAAGGAAGGACCGTCACATGGAATGGCTTTGAGCCGTTCGTCCCCTGATATTCAGTTCCTCTTGCAGATTCGTTGCCAATCAGATTGGGCCATGTCCTGCAAAGCCCGGTAGGGCGTACAGCCTCATGGGCATTTACCATTATCCTGTAGTCTGCAGCCTTTTCAAGCGCATACTGGTAATGGTTGACCATCCACTGGTTGTAATGATTGTTGCCTTTGGGAATGATGTTGCCCACATAGCCTGATTTGACGGCATCATAGCCGTGCTCCTTCATGAATTTGTAGGCAGTATCCAACTGACGCTCATAGTTTCTCGGAGATGAGGAAGTCTCGTGATGCATTATCAGCTTCACGCCTTTCGACGAAGCGTAATCCATGATTCCTTCAAGGTCAAAATCAGGATAAGGGGTCACAAAATCAAAAACACGCTCCTTCATGTTGCCGAACCAGTCCTCCCAGCCGATGTTCCAGCCTTCCACAAGGACTGCGTCAAAGCCATGCTCCGCCGCAAAATCTATGTATTTCTTGACATTTTCTGTTGTTGCCCCGTGCCTGCCGTGAGGCTTTGCCTCAGAAAGGTCATCTGTATCAATATGGACGCTCTTGAGGTCATCGGTGTAGGACCATGCGGATTTTCCCGTAATCATTTCCCACCAGACTCCCACATATTTGCACGGATGAATCCAGGATGTATCGTCTATCTTGCATGGCTCATTGAGATTCAGCGTAATCCTAGAAGCAAGGATGTCCCTCGCATCGTCAGACACTATCACCGTCCTCCACGGAGTGACGCATTCTGTCTGCATATATGCACAGTCGCCATTTGGGTCAGGTGTCAAATGCGCCTTGAATGTCAATGTGCTGTCGTCCAGTTCAAGGTGCATGGCGGGAAAATTGACAAGGGCAGCCTCGTGAAGATTGATGTACAGACCGCTGTCCGTTTTCATCTGAAGGGCTGTCTGTACCCCGGTCTCGGAAAATATGGACTGCGACAGATTGTTGGAAACTGCCCCTTTGAGCAATCCGCGGATTTCAGAAAGTCTGGATTCGGTATAGTCATATTCCTGCGTATCATAGTCCCCCGGAATCCACCACGCGATATGGTCGCCCGTCATGGCAAACTCAGTAAGCTCTTCGGTAATGAGAAAATAGACGAGATTGTCCTGTGCAGGAAATTCATACCTGAACCCAAGTCCGTCATCGAAAAGCCTGAAACGGACAATCATCCGCCTGTCACTCGACGTCTGCCTCAACGTGACAGCCATTTCGTTGTGGCAGTCGCGGATTTCTGCTTCCTCTCCCCATACAGGAGACCAAGTCCCGTCATATTCGGAGCGTTCCACGTCCGCTATCTCGAACCAGTCAAAAAGTCCGCTGTTGTCCAGCCTGAATCCGAGACGGCTCTCTGCTATCACCGGTTCTCCTTTGTAGGAAAGGGAATAGACAGGAGTTCCGCCCTCCACAAGCCTGAAATCCAATTTCATGTTCCCCGACGGGGACAGGAGTTCTTCTGCCCGGACACCGAATGCCGGCAGAGATGCAATGAGGGCCATTGCCAGAAGTATCTTTTTCATTCTATTCATATTCAATTACGAGCATATCCCAATACTTGAGTGACGGAAGAGTAACTTTTATTGAAGTACCCTCCTGTGTGAACGTAATCTGCCGCGAAGCTCCCATATCAGTGTCCGGAGATGCTATCCACACGGACGACACCTCTTTCGCAGACGGAAGGGCAATGTTCACAGCAACATTTTCCAAAAGCTGCGGCTCCGGCATAGTCCCGTTCATGTCTCTCCAGCTCATGGAGTCTGCGTTCAGGAAATTCAGGAAATGGACTACCTGACGGTCAGCAAACTCACGACCGAGGGTAGTCACGCTGCCAATGGCAGGCTCCCATGCCCTGATGTTTACTGTCCCGTCTGCAGAAGTGACAACAATGTCGTTGAATGAACCGCCGTCACGCAAGAGGTTCTGATACGCAGTCATGAAATCATAATATACGACAATGGCATCGGAAAGAGTCTCATCCATGCCGAGATTGCTGTTCGGGAAATATTCCTTGCCGAGCATGTGTTCGCCCATTTCTAGATGTGACCCGCCGAGAGCGAAAATCACCGCATCCGTCAGGAGCACGCCCGGAGTGTTGAATGTGCCGATATTGTCAGCCCTGCTGTAGTTCATGTATGCTGCAAACACGGATTTCATGTTGTCCCCGCCGAAACTCATGTTGTCCTCGATAATTTTTTTAAAGTCAGAGAACTGCGCCTCACTCTCCCAAAGTTCATTATAGGCGAACGCCACACTGCCGCTACCGAGTATGTCATCCGAACCGTATGAACCTACGGCATTCATTATCAAATCCTTTTCGGGTTGCCTTGACTTCATTTCATCTATGAACACTCCATAGCGTGCCGTAAGGTCCACAGGATTGCCGTCAAAGTCCCAGACACTTCCCCGGTCGCCCAGCTGGTCTATCTGGTAACCGTCAAAATCCAGATGTTCATATACTGCATCCGTCTTTTCCCCTATATAGTCCAGCCAGTCAGGATTGCCCGGATCGACAAGCCATATTGAACTCTTGAACGGTGCTCCGAGAGTATGGACATCCCGGCTTGTATGGTTCGCATCCTTGTATAAATACCACTCTTCCTGTACCCCGTCTTCCTCAGCATCTTCAAGTGCCCCGAAACAAAGGTTATAAAAGATTGCCTTCATACCGAACTGGTGACATAGCGAAATGTAGTTCCGGATTGTGGCAAGGGATGTCTCCCTGCTTGCTATGTCGATGTATGTCTCCAAAGGGGCTGAAGATACCTTGTCCTGGGCAAGAGGCCAATGATGTTTCCAATGCCAGTCCTGAAACTGCACCCCGTTTATGTGCAGGCGGTTCAGATTTGCTATTACGCTTGTGCAGGCTTCGGGCGTCATTTCAGAATAAGAAGACAGGAAGCCATAGCGGGGGAATCTGCTCCAGTCGGTAGAGACGTCCACGGCAATGGTGGCAAGTATATTCTCCCCTTCTGCGGTTTTCTGATAAATCTCAGTCATGTATCCCTTGTAGTCTTCAGACGGTGCTGTCCATGTCCAGGTAGCACCAGTCAAAGGCTGCTCATCGCCCACTATCTGTCCCAAATGCTTGTATCTCACATATATTGCGCCCGAAGGCATAGTATTGGCGGAAAACGACACCGTCGCTCCGGGTTCATAGACCGCCTTGTCTGTAGTCACGTTTATCTGTGTCTCGGCAGCGGCGTCCTGATCTACGAAGCCCGTATAGCCGAGTTCTTTCTGGCATGAGGCTGCAGAAAGCAGCAAGCCAATAGCCATTGCGCTGAATATCATCTTTTCCATAATTTCTGTTGTCAATTCTGTACCACGGTCATGGTTTCGGATATCTGATTTATGGTAATGGTATAATTCCCTGCCGTGACCATCCATTTGTTGTCAGTAGCATCAGAAGAGGAGTCAACCAGAATTATCGTTTCTGTACCTGCGCCAAACTCCTTGCCGTTGCTTTCCGGCATGTACCATTTGCCTTTGAAGTCCCTCTGCAAATCGCAGCTGAGCTTCAGTTCCCCGGACTTCAAGTTTCCGGTCCACGTGAATGTATAAGGGTCATCAGAGGATGATGTCATTTTGACTGCATCATTTGCCGCAGCATCATCCAGGCTCCAGCCGGCAGCAGATGCGCCACCTATCAGCCACAATGCCTCAAACGGCACCGGCTCGTCAGGGACTTCCACATCCCCTGTCTTCTCCAGGCTTACGGTGAGGGCAAGCAAATCCACTTCAATCCTGTATTCTGCGGTTTCGGTTATGCTGAATTTCCTGTCAAGGTTTCCGCCCGGATCGGAAGCGTAGTATGTCAGCCCCATGTCAGAAGGGTCGTCATTCGCTTTCACGTAACCAGGCCACCAGTCATTGCCTGTAATGAACTTGAAGCCGTCTGAAGCCGCGACAAGTGTTCCGCTCCATGTGTACCTGCCCCTGCCTCCGGCTGTCATTTCCGTCCTGCTGTTCAGGTCCCAGCCTCCCGGGGTGGATGAGCCTATCATGTATAGCGGCTCATCGAGCATATCGTCATAAGTTACAGTGAGGTCGAGAAGATTCACGGTTATAGTATATCTTGACGTCTCTGCTATGGCAAAATCAATGTCCGAAACATCTTCAGGCGCCGTCTCGGCATAACGGAGACTTGTCTCCCCTCCCTCAGCCTTTATGTATGCAGGCCATTCTGAGCCGAGAGTCGTAATGAATCTGAATTTCTGTCCTGCCTCCATTGTTGCCTCGAACGTGAACACTCCACCTGAAATCCGTGTCATTGCAGAGGCAAGAGAGGCATCCCAACCTCCTTCTGTACAGTCGCCGATAATGTAAAGAGTAGCAGGAACAGGACTATATGTAGTCGCCGTGAATCTCACTTCGGAAGATTGCTCCATCTCCGGATGGCCATAAACGGAGGCGATCACCCTTGCCTTGTAGTCTTCTGCCTGTCCGGGCACTGCCCCGAAATTGTCTGCAAGGATTTCGTTCAGTTCCTCCACCGTGAAGTCACAAGCGTATGTCCTTCTTCCGAGGCTTTCCGAATATGCAGACTCCCAGTTGCCGTCCGCCTTGTCCAATTCCACAGAGTATTCTATGGCATTGCCTGTGCCGTAGTTGCTTCCCGTTGTCCATGTCAGGGAAAGCCCTGTCTCTTCACTGTCCCTTTCATTGAGGACTATCGGAGTCTCAGCCGGGGAAACGGAAAGCTTGAGTTCCGTACCGGCATCAGAGTCCACTTCTTTCATTTCATCGATGTCCATGTCGCAGGAAACCGCTGCTCCCAAAACAAATGCAGACATCGCCAATAATTTGAAAAATTTATATTTGCGCATATCGTTCCTGATTAATATCCTGGATTCTGTGTCATGAGGCCGTTGGAGTCCATCTCGGTAAGAGGGATTGGCAGAAGCAGCCTTTCCTTTGTCGGATGACGGCCGATGCCCTCAAGAAATTCGAGAGCGTAGTCCCCTCCGTCTATCCTTATCAGATCAAACCACCTGTGCCCTTCAAAGGCAAGCTCCATGCGGCGTTCATGTATGATTTTCTCCCGCATCCATTCTTTTCCGGCAGGAGTATTCATGTCTGACCTGATGTCTGAAGGCATAAGGTCTTCTATATCCGGAAGTCCTGCGCGTCTGCGCACAATATTGAGAGGTTCGCATGCTTCTTCCGTATATCCTTGTTCATTCAATGCTTCCGCCTTTTTCAACAGGACATCCGCATACCTATATATGACGAAGTCTGCCGAACTCGTGTTGTAGTCAGGAGAATCAGCCCTGGATACGAGAAACTTTCGGACATTGTATCCTGTATTTGACCAGGAGTCGTCATATCCAATCCCGTCGAAGTCCGGACATCCGTCATAGAAGACCGTGACATCTTTCCTGAGGTCGCCGTCTTCCCATTCGGACATGAACTCCTCGGTAGGAAGATTCCAGCCATAGCCTCCGCCGCCGACCATGTTGGAGTTACGCGGTCCCATGAATACGGAAAGCCATGAAGACTGGTTGGATGCGCCCCAAAAATCATATTGTGTGTCTCCGGAATAGCCCACAGTGAACAATGCTTCTCTGCTTGTCTGTGCATTCATTCCGAAATTGTCCTCGAAATCGCAGTCGCTGAGGTCATATCCGAGAGCCTCTACCTGATCGCAGAGACTTGCCACTTCAGCATAATGCTGTTCAGGATTCCAGGTAAGGAGCACGTCGGCAAGCATACAAAGGGCTGCATCACGGCTTGCCCTGTTATAATCTGACCCGCTATAAGACCTCTTTTCAGGAAGAAGATTCACCGCCTCCCTGCAATCCTTGACTATCTGTTCGTAACAAGCGTCAAGCGATGCCCTTTCGGAGTCCGTGTCATCATCCGCCTCATGAGGTTCGAGAATGAGGGGCACACCGCCGAAAAGCCGGACAAGGATGTAGTAATAATGTGCCCTGAGAAAATACGCCTCACCAAGACTGCGTGTCCTGATAGCCTCGGATGTCCTGTTGCCGTCTCCGGTCAAAGATTTTATCACGGTATTGCACTGGCCTATGCCCACCCACGGGGAACGCCAGATATACAAAGCGAACGCATTGGAGGCATCTGCGGCAAAATTGGCGCATTGGACGGTCTCGATGCCGTCTTCTCCGCCTCCTGCACCCACTTCAGAATTACCTGCAATGATGTCGAGCGACCACATTCGCTGATTGTAAAGGTTGGAGGACTGCAAAGGCACATAGCAGCCGTTCGTAAGTGCTATCGCCACAGAGTCTGTAACCGACACGTTGACATCCACTGCATACGGCGGAAAACTGTCGAGAAAATCCGAACAGGATGCCGTCAACGCCGTCATTGCGGCTATTGTCATGATTATTGTTGTCTTTTTCATAATTCCAGCCATTTAGAAATTGAAACTGATGCCGAGACTGAATGTGCGTGATACCGGATAGCGGTTGCCGTCTATTCCGTTGATACCGACCTCCGGGTCGAATCCGGAGTATTTCGTCAGGGTAAAGAGATTTTCGCAAGAAAGCAGAATTCTCGCACTCTGCATGGAAATCTTCTGCAGCCATTTTGACGGGAAAGTATAACTCAGCGTCACATTTTTCAGGCGCAGATACGAACCATCCTCAACAAAGCGGTCTGAAATCCTCGTATTGTGGTTCGGGTCTCCGTACACTGCCCTTGGCATTACTGTACTCGTCCCGTAGCCGACCCAGCGGTATTTCACGGATGCGGTCTGGTTGTGGGCAGAGGACATTCCCTCACTCGTGATGCTGTTGGCATTGAATATATCATTACCAGCAACGCCCTGAAAATATACGGAGAGGTCAAAGCCCTTGTATGAAAACGTGTTGATCATAGAGAAAAGCCAGTCTGGATTAGGGTCACCGATTACGGTACGGTCCTGGTCATTGATGACCCCGTCGCTGTTCAAATCCTTGAAACGGATGTCGCCCGGAGCGGTGCCGTTCTCCTGGAAAGCATGTGACGAAACCTCTTCAGGAGTCTGGAAAAGACCGTCCGTCACATAACCGTAGAAGACGTTGATAGGAAGCCCGTTCTTCTGCATGGTAATGTATGCGCCTGCAGTCTCGTTCTGGTACAGCGGCGTGTCGCTGTTGAGGCTGACTATCCTGTTGTGGTTGTATGTTGCCGAAACAGATGTTTCCCACCTGAAGCCTCCGGGTATCTTGCTTTCAAAATTCACCGTATTGAGGGTGAGTTCCGCTCCCTTGTTGGACACCTTTCCCGCATTTGTGTAGGTGGTATATATGTCCTCATATCCGGATGTAATCGGAATGGCAGCCTTCACGAGCATGTCGGCAGTGTTTTTTATATACCCGTCTATGGAAAGGGTAAGACGTGATTTCCACAAGGAAAGGTCAATTCCGACATTTGTCTGACGGACTTCCTCCCAATGAATGCTCGGGTTTGCCATGGACTGCGCCATCAGGGCTGTCACAACATCGTCTCCGAAAATATATGAGCCTGTGTTGTATGTTTGTATATAGGCATAAGAACCTATCTTGTCATTACCTGTCACGCCATAGCCTGCCCTGAATTTCAGGTCGTTGATGACAAAGTCATTCTGAGGGAACCAATCTTCTTTGGAGATTCTCCATGCCACGGATGCCGACGGGAAATTTCCCCACCTGTGCGCCGGGCCGAAGCGTGACGAACCGTCCCGACGGAAAGTGGCTGTAACGAGATATTTGTCGTCATACGTGTAGTTTGCCCTCGCCATGATTGAAAACATTGCCCAGTCGCTCGCCGAACCGCCGAGGTCCTTTATGTCCGTACCATTGTCGAATTCATGCACATCATCAAAGAGGAAGCCCCCTTTGGTGGCATTGAATGCAGATGCCTGGTTCCATTGTGCGGAAGTTCCTGCCATGACATTGAGATAATGCTTGTCCTTGAATGTGTGGTCAAATGTCAGATAATTGTCCCACAAGTATGTGAAAGCCTTGTTTGAATCCTGATAGCGGGTTGTCTCCTCAACAGGTGTCGGCTTGTAGTCGTAGGCGTATGTCATGTTGTCGTTGAACCACAGTTTTGCGTCATATCCGAAGGTACTCTTGAATTTCAGCCATTTTGTAAATGTGATTTCTGCGGATATGTTCGCAAGGAAGTTATAGCCGGTAGTCTTGTTTTCGTTCGTGTAGAGGTTGCCTATCGGATTGCGCACATCCCCATACCAGTAGGCATTGCCGTCCGGACCGCTCCATGTTCCGTCATCATTTCTGACAGGCTGGGTAGGAAGTGCATTCATGGCATCTGTCACGGAATAAGAGCCGCCTGTCTTGATGTCAGTGGAAAAAGTGATGTTGTTGGTGAACTTCAGCCACTTGAGCACCTGTGCATCGTTGTTGTTCTGGAAGGTGAATCTCCTGTAGCCAATCGTCTTTACTGTACCGCTCTGGTCCATGAAGCCGCCTGACACATAGTAGTGAGCCTTTTCGTTTCCTCCGGAATAGCTTACGGTATAATTCTGCATAAACCCGGTCTGGAACATCTCATCAAGCCAGTCAGTGCCTTTACCGAGAGACGACGGCATGCTCCATTCCGGATTTCTGGAAAGTCCGGCTGCGGAAAGCATATCGTTGGAGTAGGCTGCGTATTCAGAAGCGTTCAGCATTTCAGGCATATATGCGACATTCTGCATTGCCCAATTTGCGGTCACGCTCAACTGCCCCTCCCCTGTTTTTCCCTTGCGGGTGGTCACCATCACGACACCATTGGCTCCGCGAGCCCCGTAAATCGCTGTGGCCGAAGCATCTTTCAGCACGTCTATGCGTTCTATGTCCGCAGTATTTATGGAAGACAGACCCAGGTCAGTAGGCACGCCGTCAATTACCACGAGCGGACTGCTGTCGGAATTTACCGTACCGAGACCTCGTATCTTTATGGACACGTTGTCTCCCGGTCTGGCGGCATCTACGATATACACGCCGGAAACCTTGCCCTGCAGAGCCTGACCCACATTAGTTACAGGCGCGTCTTTGAGGTCCTTGTCAGAAATGGAAGATACCGCTCCTGTAAGGTCGCGCTTTTTGACTGTTCCGTAACCGATTACCACCACCTCTTCTAGATATTCACTGTCTGCCTCCATTACTATGTCCAGATTGGACATGGAGGAGACCGGAACCACGATGGTCTTGAATCCCAAATAGGAAATTTCAAGAGATGTACCGACTGCAACTGATATGGAAAAATTGCCGTCGATGTCAGTGACGGTCCCGTTGGACTTGTCCTGCATGTCAACGACAGCAGCACCTATAATAGGCAACCCTGCGTCATCGACAACGGTCCCGTTCACAATTCCTGTCTGTGCATACACCGTCAAGCCAAGAATCTGCATGACAACAGCACATAAGATTGCTTTCATCCGTTTCATCCAATTATTAATTTTAATGTTACTGCCTATTGGTCAATTACCGGATTCAAAGTAAGCAATCCTGCCAAAGGAATCAAAACACAAGTACGAATTTAGTAGCGACAAAACTATGCTAATTTCGTCTATATCATTAATAATCAAATGAATATAAAACAGAATACTTGCAATAACAGTAGTGTGTCAGACCACTTTTCCTATGTGCATTATCTGATTTTCGAATGATTCCCTGTCAGAAAGGGAGGAATTTCTCATCTTCACCCTGTAGTTGTAGATTGTGGAAACCGAACGCCTGAGGAAGTAGGCTATCTTGACAGAATCGTTTACTCCGAGACGTATCAGGGCGGCGACTCTCAGTTCTGTGGTAAGTATGCCGTCCTTAGATTTGTATTCTATGCGCTTGTCCGGCTGAAGAAGGGCATTGAGCTGTTCCACGAAGTCTGGAAACAGGTCCAGGAATGTGGCATCGAACTGGGCATAGAAGTCTTCCAGCTCCTTGTCGATGAATTCAGATGAACGGAGTTTCTCCATCAGTACGGCAAACCCGTCTGACTTGGCGCACTTCCTGAGCTGGCTGCGGTATCTTTCGAGACCTCCTATATAATAGGAACACATGTCTATGTACCTGCCTATATATGACTCTTTG
>CALVDU010000034.1 GCA_944326375.1 uncultured Bacteroidales bacterium
AGGCAGTATGCCGAGGAGAAGAACATGACGGATGACGAGAAGATTCTCTATGACCTCCGCATGGATGCCTGGAGGGATTATTATGCTGACATGGACGAGTCGATGGCCGAAGGTTTCGAGAAAGGGAAAGTTGAAGGACTGAAAGAAGGTGAGATTGCCGGATTTGAAAAAGGGAAAGCCGAAGGTGAGATTGCGGGGATTGAAAAAGGTAAGGTCATGATTGCCAAGAAACTGAAAAATATGGGGATGGCGATTGCGGATATTGCTGAGGCAACGGGGTTGACCGCAGAAGAAGCGGAGTCGCTTTAGGGAAGCCTTTCCGGCTTTTGACTGCAACCCTACATGACTGCGGTGCAGGTCCTTCGGCGGGGCTCAGGACGACAGGTAAGCATTGTAACAGACGGCGGAAAAAAAGGAAAAGAGGAGATATGAACCCCTGAAAGTTAGACAAAAAACTTTGTTGTTTAGGCTATTTTATTTTTGTTGTTTAAGCATATTTTTGTCATTTTTATGGATTCGCAAATGGACAAAAACAGAAAAATCGAAATCATGGGAATCGTCAACATCACTGACGATTCCTATTTTTCTGCCAGCAGATGCCTCGGCTCTGACGGCAGACCTGACATGGATGCAGTAATTTTACGGATAGGCAGGCTCATCGGAGAGGGCGCTGACATAATTGACATAGGCGCATGCTCCACCCGCCCCGGCTCTGACCCTGTCGGGGAAGACGAAGAATGGAGAAGGCTTCGTCCCGTAATCGAGGAAATGAAGGTTTCGTTCCCCGACGCTACCCTGTCAGTGGACACTTATTGGGCATCCGTGGTCAGGAAAGTCCATGACCTTTGGGGCAGGTTCATTGTCAACGACATATCCGCAGGGGAAGATGACCCTGAAATGCTCGGCACTGTCGGCAGCCTCGGACTTCCATACGCCGCCATGCACAAGAGGGGTACCCCGAAAACCATGCAGAGCCTCTGCGACTACGGCGGGGATGTGACAGGGGAAGTCTTGCGGTATTTTGCCGAATTTGCCGAAAAGGCTGAAAATGCGGGCGTCAGGGACTGGATTCTCGACCCCGGATTCGGCTTTGCAAAGACTGTGGAGCAGAATTATGAGCTGCTGTCCGGACTGGACCGGTTCACTGCCTTCGGCAGGAAAATTCTCGTGGGGATATCAAGGAAAAGCATGATATACAGGAAATTCGGCATAACTCCTGAGGAGTCGCTTCCGCAGACGCAGGTGCTGCATTTCGCCGCATTGCAGAAGGGGGCGGACATCCTGAGGGTGCATGATGTGGCAGAAGCCGCCCGCACCGTGGAATTATACCGGATTTTATAGTATATTTGGTCACTGCGTGCCCACATATAAGGATGCGCCTCGGCAATACAAGTGTACTCAGGCAATATGCGAACAAGTTCGCTCTTGCCTTCGCACTCTTGCATTGCTCTCGGCTTTCACTTATATTTGTCGCAATTTTTAAAATTCAGCGGAACATGGACAATTTTTCACTTTTGGCAGTATCTCCGGTGGACGGAAGGTATGCACGACAGACTGAAGGACTCAGGGAATATTTCAGCGAATACGCCCTCATCCGTTATCGCGTAAGGGTCGAAATCGAATATTTCATCGCCCTGTGCAAGATTCCATTGCCACAGCTTGCTGACTTCGACAATTCACGCTTCGGAGAATTGCGGGACATCTATCTGAAGATGACCCCGGAAGATGCAGCCAAAGTGAAGGACATAGAAAAAGTCACCAACCACGACGTCAAGGCGGTGGAATATTTCATAAAGGACCGCTTCAAGGAAATGGGCATCCTGAAATGGGGCGAATTCGTGCATTTCGGACTCACTTCGCAGGACATCAACAACACGTCCGTGCCGCTCTCGTTCAAGGAAGCGGTGGAAAACATATATCTTCCGCTTCTCGGGGAGGTTCTCCAGACCATAACCGCAATGGCAGAGGAATGGAAAGACATCCCGATGCTCGCCAAGACCCACGGACAGCCAGCCTCCCCTACCCGCGTGGGAAAGGAATTCAAAGTATTCCAGGCAAGGCTTGAAGAACAGCTGAGGCAGTTCCGCAGCCTCACATATCCTGCCAAGTTCGGCGGGGCTACAGGCAACATGAATGCCCACAAGGTGGCTTATCCTGACATCGACTGGATTTCGTTCGGAAACAATTTCGTGGCATCCCTCGGTCTGAAAAGGTCATTCCCGACCACCCAGATAGAGCATTACGACAACCTCGCTTCCCTGTTCGACTGCATGAGGCGCATCAACACCATTCTCATAGACATGTGCCGGGACATCTGGACCTACATTTCCATGGAATATTTCCGCCAGAAGGTCAACAAGAACGAAGTCGGCTCATCAGCCATGCCGCACAAGGTCAACCCGATAGACTTCGAGAACGCCGAGGGCAACCTCGGAATGGCAGACGCCGTGCTGACGCATCTTTCGATGAAGCTTCCGATTTCACGTCTGCAGAGAGACCTGACGGATTCGACAGTGCTGAGGAACATCGGCGTACCTGTCGCACATACCGTGATTGCGCTCAATTCATTGAAAAAGGGGCTCGGAAAACTCATCCTGAACGAGGATGCCATAAGGGCCGACCTGGAAAGGAACTGGGCTGTGGTAGCAGAGGCGATACAGACCATCCTCCGCAGGGAAAATTATCCTAACCCGTATGAGACTCTGAAGGCTCTGACACGCACCGGGGCGGGAATCACGCATGAGACTATTGCAGAATTCATCGAAGGGCTCGATGTCTCCGAAAGCGTGAAAAAAGAGCTCCGCGCAATTACTCCGATGACATATACGGGATTCTGATTGCATGACTGATTCTGACTGCGTCGCACATCAGAGCTGCGCCGCAGTCAGTCTTCAAGGATATAAACATCTTCCCCGGGAGCGGCAAGTCCGAATTCCTCCCGGGCATATTTTTCCAGCGTATCCCTGTCGGATTCCAGATAGCGGATTCTGTCGTCGATTTCCTTTATCTGCTCTTTATACGACTTTATCAGTTTTTCCTGCCTCGCTATTTCAATTTTCGTCCTGGTCCAGTTTATGAGGTTGTTGCCGGGTTTCAGAAGCATGAAAAAAAAGAACAGGGCCGTGAGTGCCACCACATATAGCGTGAAATTTCCGCGCTTTTCTTTCAAAAATTTGCTCAATTTTTCCAATTTGCAGATAATTTGTGAATTCTCCGCAAAAATAATTAATTTTGATAATTATTTGAACTGCATCGGCAGACAACACACAATAATTAATCAATATTAAAAATTTATGAAACCTACATTACTTGTACTTGCCGCCGGCATGGGCAGCAGATACGGCGGACTCAAGCAGATGGACGGACTCGGTCCCAACGGAGAAACAATCATCGACTATTCAATTTACGATGCCGTGCAGGCGGGATTCGGAAAGGTCGTCTATATCGTAAGGGAATATTTCAAGGAGGACATGGAAAAGCATGTCCATGAAAAATACAGCAATGTGAAATGCCTTGACGGAACACCTCTCGAATTCGCATTCGTGACGCAGGAACTGAACAAGATTCCTGAAGGGTTCACTTACAATCCGGAAAGGGAGAAACCGTGGGGTACGGCGCACGCAGTGCTTATGGCAAAGGATGTCATCAAAGAGCCTTTCGCCGTAATAAACGGCGACGACTACTACGGCAAGGATTCGTTCAGGGTAATCGGAGAATGGCTCAAGGCTCATGAAAACACTACCGGCAAATACTGCCTCGTTGGATTCGAACTTGAAAATACCCTCTCGGAATCAGGCGGAGTGTCCCGCGGAATCTGTGCAGCCGGTGCGGACCACCTGCTTACCCATGTCGAGGAACACCACAAGGTAGAAAAGGCGGCAGACGGAAAAATATATGCCGAAAATTCAAAAGGGGACAAAGTGGAAATTCCTGCCAACACATTGGCTTCAATGAACATGTGGGGCTTCACCCCTGACTACTTCGACAAGAGTGCGGAAATCTTCAAGAGATTCCTCAAGGAAAACGGCAACGAACTCAAGGCTGAATTCTACATCCCATACGTGATAGACTGCACGATTAAGGACAATACAGCCACGACGGAACTCCTTTCGACGACATCCCGCTGGTTCGGAGTTACCTACAAGGCAGACAGGCCGGGCGTAGTCGCAAAATTCCAGGAATTCGCCGACAAGGGAATATATCCGACACCTCTTTATTAGCCCCTTATGCCGCACAGACGAAAGATAAGGAAATCATTTGACCTGTTTTCCGCATACGATTGGTATGCGCCGGACATCAAGGGCGTGATCATACTGCTCCTGATGTTCCTCGTAGGAATTGTTCTTGCGAATATCCTCGTGCTTGTGCTTGCTGTCGCCGGAGGAGATTTGCTTTCCGCATATTCTGATGTCATTGCATATCCGGTGATGTTCATCCCGGCCATGATATATGCAGGCAACAAGAGCAGGTTCAACGCCTTATGGGAAAAGCCCGTGAGGATGGACGGGAACAACGCTGGAAGGCTCGGATGGTGGCTGCTCGTGCCTATGGTGATTGTCACTACCATAGCCGCAAACATAATGTCGGACCCGCTGCAGTTCCTGCTGCCGGAGGCTCCTCAATGGTTTATGGACATGATGGAGAAGATGATGGTAGGAAGGCCGCTGTGGGTGACACTCCTGTCGGTGTCGGTCTTTGCTCCGATTTTCGAGGAATGGCTTTGCCGAGGCATGATTCTCAGGGGATTGCTGCGCACGATGCACCCGATATGGGCAATGATGATTTCATCGATGATATTTGCAATCATTCATCTGAACCCGTGGCAGGCACTTCCGGCATTCGTGCTCGGGATGCTTTTCGCATACGTATATTATAGGACGGGATCGCTGAAGCTCACGATGCTGATGCACTGTGCAAACAACACTTTTTCAGCATTGCTCGGTCAGAATGAAAGTCTGAGGGACATGAATTCATGGCTGGAACTGATGTCCGGATGGCAGTACGCAGCGCTGATCGTCGCCGCTGTGTTCATCGTGGCCGTATTCATCGACATACTCCGGCGCAACGTGCCGCTTGTTCAGGCTGACGTTCCGGCTTCGTCTGAAGAATAGGAGCGACAAGGTATAATTTACGAGGGTGACTCAAAAGGAGGAATTTCAAGGCTTGCGCAGATGAGAAAACCGCAGTGTACTGGCGTACATGAGGTCGTGAGCGGTTTATGAGAATGTCCGGTGGACATTCGAAAGCGAGCAGCCGAATCAAGCGTAACGCAGAAAGTACCCTTTTGAGTCTCCCTCTTTTTTTGTGCAAACTATCCGTTATCACGCACCGCCTCAAGGGCGGAAGGCTTGCCGACATCCACAATGTGCAGATTCTTCTGCACCACCCCATAAACCGGCCACCTGTCCGCAACCTTCAGATAAAAGTCCATTATCGGGAACTTTTCCCCGAATCCTTCAGCGTCAAACAGGGAAAAGACATCATGGGAAAGGATATGTATTCCCGTGAACGCATATTTGCGGCACCGTGACGGGTCAAGGCCGGGATATGGGCTTCTCACCTCCCCCGTGGAAACATTTGTCCAGCCGACAAGCCTCATGTCATCCCCGAACAGAAGATATCTCGACGTTTCCCTTTCGCTGACGGCCAGGGCGGCAAGAGCCCCTTCGGGAAATGCAGCCGCAAAGCCCTGAAGGTCCATGTCGGATATGATATCCACGTTATGGACAAGGAATGGTCCGTTTCCGAGCAGAGGCCCGGCATGTCTGATGCCGCCGCCCGTGTCACGGAGAAAATCCCTTTCGTCGGAGATGCGCACACGCACATTCTCCATATCAAGAGAATGCAGATAATCTTCCACCATGTCCGCAAAATGATGAACATTCACGACTATGTCATCGTACCCTGCCCCGACCAGCCTGTCGAGCACGATTTTCAGCAGAGGTTTTCCATTGACAGGCACCAATGCCTTGGGCATCCTGTCCGTAATCGGTCTGAGACGGGTCCCGAGACCTGCGGCAAATATCATTGCTTTCATATTTTTGGTGTCGGTCCGACTAATCATTACAATACCTTTTCGACATTCTGTTCACGGTGGCGCAGATGCACTTTTACGCCCGGCCTGCCCGAAATATGGGATGCAAGGTATTCCGCACAATAGACGGAACGGTGCTGCCCTCCAGTACAGCCGAAGCAGAACATGAGATGAGTGAAACCGCGCCTGAGATATTTTTCGACATGTGCATCCGCCAGGGCGCACACGTTTTCCATGAACGGGAGCACTTCCCCGTTCTTCTCCAGAAATGACTTCACTTCGGCATCCATTCCCGTAAGAGTCTTGTACTGTTCATATTTTCCGGGATTATGGATTGCCCTGCAGTCAAAGACATACCCTCCCCCGTTTCCGGAACGGTCTTCAGGAATACCCTTGCGGTACGAAAAACTCACGATCTCGACTTCAAGTTCCTGAACAGGCCGGGAAGCAGCGTCAGAAACTGCCAGCCCCGGCAAGGAAACCATTTCCGACAGCACCTCAACCAGATAAGGACATTTCTCTGCCACAGATGAGCGCATGAGGCCATCCCCGAAAAATCCCGGGCCTGAAATCAGTTCATTCAGATTGGCTATCGCATACGGGATGCTGTCTATGAAATGCCGTTTCCTCTCCATATATCCCCTGAATCCGTATGCTCCCAGCACCTGCAATGTCCTGAACAGCACAAAAATCCTGAGATTCTCCATGAACCTGCCTTCATCAACGCTGCGGTAACGCTTCAGCACGGAAACGTATTCCGACACCAGCCGCTTGCGCAAGCCGGGCGGAAAGGCGGACCTGGCCTGCCACACAAACGAAGCAAGGTCATAATATAAAGGTCCTTTCCTGCCATCCTGAAAATCGATGAAATACGGCGCACCGTCCTTGACCATCACGTTCCTGGACTGGAAATCCCTGTACATGAATCCCTTGTCCGGACATTCCGTCAAAATTTCCGCAAAGCGGACAAAATCCTCCTCCAGCGTCACCTCGTTGAAGTCTATGCCGGTATTCTTCAGAAAGCAATATTTGAAGTAGTGCAGGTCGAACATCGCCGACATCATGTCGAACTCGGTCTTGGGATAACATTTGCCGAAATCAAGCCCATCCGCGCCTTCTATCTGAATCACAGGCAACTGCCTTATCGTCTCGGCCAGAAGGGCCTCCTCTTCAGAAGAATACCGTCCGGCAATCCTGCCGGAGGCGATTCTGTCGAAAAGGCTCACATTGCCGAGGTCCTCCTGAAGATAATACATGTTGTCCGCACTTATGGCATAGATTTCCGGGACATTGATGCCTTTTGAGGCAAAATGCCGTCCTATTTCGCAGAATGCGGCATTTTCCCGCGAATCAATGCCAGACACTCCGATTATGCTGCCGCTTCCGGACAAAAGCCTGTAATACTGCCTGTGGCTGCCCGAGGAAGACAAGGCCGAAATCCTCTCCGGAGCCATGCCGGTATAGGATTCAAACAGTCTTGCCAACTGCCCGGCAGCCTCGCCGGTTCCGATTGAAGATGCCATCCGTTTTCCTGGTTAAAGAACGCTAAATTACTACATAATTTGCAATTAAAAAAATTTATCCATACCTTTGCGGGCTTGATATGAAGAATCTTATATCAAAAATATGGTTCCCGACCGTCCTTACGGGCCTGGCGGCTATCCAGTCGTTCGGCATCGATGCCGGAAGATTTGCGGGAACGGTCTCCCTCAAGGATTCGTTGGCACTGGCACATGCGGCGGACACGTCCCTCGTTGCCGACAGCCTCACGAATGAGGGCGACACCATATTTTTTGCCGACACAGCGGCGGTACAGGACACGGCAGTCTTCATCCCGGTACGGGACACGCTCGTGGTCCCTGATTCATTGAGATATACGGACACCCTCAAATTCAAGTATTACGTCGCCCTCAAGGACTCTCTGACAAGGGCAATGCTCCGGGATTCCCTTACCCTCGCAGGCGACACCCTCGAACTGTACAAATTCGACTCGCTCTATGTCAAGGACTCCACCGAGACCGCCATACGCGATTCGATAGCATGGTTCAACTCCCTTTCGAGAATAGAGAAGAAAAAGCACATCAATGCCATCAAGACCGCACAGCAGATGGCGAAACTGGACAGCATGCTCCGCCGGAAAGACAGCCTCCAGGCGATAAAGGACAGCATCATCCAGAACACTCCGAGAATACTGGAAACATACGTGCTCCCGGACTCGATGCAGTACAAGAGGCTCGTGATGTGGACCCACGACAGGTATTTCAACGACATCAGGACAGAGGAACTGGACACGACATACAATTATCATTTCAACGACTACCCTTTCTTCAAGAAGGACGTCAACGCAACGTACCTCGGAGTGGTAGGGTCGCCTGTGGAGACATACGATTTCTTCAAGCGGGAGCAGGCCGAGAACGTACCGTTCTATACGCCGTATCTGACATACAACTATACCCCCGAGACGCTTCCGATGTACAATACGAAGACCCCGTACACGGAACTCGCCTACTGGGGCACCCTTTTCGCCAATACCGAAAAGGAGGAAACCAATGTCCGCGTCATGACCACGCAGAACATAACTCCGGAACTCAACATAACGCTTGAATACGACAGATTCGGCGGGAACGGGATGCTGAGGAACGAAGACACCGACAACCGTACATTCGTGGCTGCCACAAACTACATCGGGAAACGTTACCTGATGCACGCAGGCTATATATACAACAAGATAGAAAAAAGCGAAAACGGCGGAATAGTCGACAACTTCTGGATAAGGGACACGACCGTAGACACAAGGGAAATAGAAGTGAGACTCGACGACGCAAGCACGAGAATAAAGAAGAACACGATATTCCTGGACCAGTCCTACAGGATACCGTTCTCTTTCCTGCACAACATAGGCAAGGGTCAGGTCAAGGCAAGGCGTGCGGAAAAAGCGTACCGGGACAGCCTCATGGCCAGCGGAGACAGTACCGCCATAGCCGATTACCTCGCCGCCGAACTGGAAAAGAAGGCAGCGGAGGACGCAGCGAAGGACAGCATAGACAACGACGTGACCACTGCATTCATAGGCCACTCGTCGGAGTATTCGGCATACACAAAGACATATCAGGACGCAATCCCCACCTCGGACACGGAGGGCAGGAACCTGTACAACAACAATTTCTACCTCAATCCTACGTCCACGTACGACTCCTTGAGGGTGATGAAATTCGACAACCGGATTTTCCTGAGGCTGCAGCCGTGGTCGAGCGACGGAATAGTCTCGAAACTGGATGTGGGAATCGGAGACAAACTGCTCAACTACTACGACTTCAGCAGGTCGAGTTATATACGGCCTTCCTCAAACGTAGTGAGAAACTCGCTGTATCTTTATGCGGGTGCGCAGGGCCAGCTGAAAAAATACATAAAATGGGACGCTACCGGAAGATATACCTTCCTCGGGAGCGAAATCAACGACTTCGGCATCTCCGCCAACCTGTCCATCAACCTTTTCCCGTTCAGAAGGCATCGCAACAGCCCGCTGAACCTCGACGTCCATTTCGAGACAAGCCTGAAGGAACCGGACTATTACGAGCAGCACATGCACACGAACCACTACTGGTGGGACAACGATTTCGGAAAGATATCCACGACCAAGGCGGAAGCAAGGCTGAACATCCCGGCATGGAAGATGAGTGCGGGATTCGGCTATGCACTCCTTGGCAACAACATATACTACGACTACCACGGAACGATAAGACAAAACGAAACACCAATGAGCGTTATGACAGCTTCTGTCATAAAGGACTTCAGGCTATGGAGATTCCACTTTGACCATCAGGCACTGTTCCAGTTGTCTTCCAACGAAGAAGTACTGCCTCTGCCGATGCTGGCATTGAACTTCAGATACTATTTCCAGTTCAATGTCGTCAGGAATGTAATGCAGATGCAACTGGGGGCGAACGCCACATATACCACAAAATGGCACGCTCCTGCGTATAGCCCTGCTCTTGGACTGTTCCACAATCAGAATGAAGAACTCTACGGGAACTGCCCTTATATTGACGTTTTCGTGAACATCCAATGGAAACGGGCATGTATCTTCATAAAGGCGATAAATCTGGGAATGGGATGGCCGAACAGGTCGGCCGACTATTTCAGCGCCCACCACTACATCAGACCTGTACAGTCATTCAAAGTAGGAATCTTCTGGCCGTTTTATGTACAACCCAACAAGAATGCCAGCGTAAGCGGCAGGTCCGGCGGTCAGAACAACAACAGCATGACGGCCTCCGGACAAACAGGAGGAGGACGAACAAGATGACAAAAACAGGAGTACGCTCATTGTTCAGGTATATCATTGCATTCGCATTGATATTCGGAACGGTGACGCTGAATGAAAATTCAAAGGCCGTAGATACGGCAAGCCACGACGAGACATACGAGGGCAAGGCGATAAGATGCATAATCGACATCGACAGGTCGCTGCCCGAGGGCGCAGGCTACAAGACAGGATTCAGCTATGACCTGCTTTCGGAATTTGCGGAGGCGGCCGAAGCCAAGGACATCACGATACGCACTGCCGGGAAAGGATGCGATTGGATCGATTCCCTGAAATGCGGCACTGCAGACATAGTGGTAATCCCGGCAACTGAAAAAATCGATGATCCGGAAATCATCCTATCCAGAAGGCTTGACAATACGGTATGGGCGGTAGACCGCAAGGATCTCGTGAAAGTCAAGGAACTCAACGGATGGATTGCAAGGTTTTCCAATTCCGACGAGTACGGCAGGCTCAGGAACAGGTATGAACAATCCTGGAACGACCCGTTCAAGGCCCTGTCCGACGGCAAGACAGTATCAGGCATCAGCCCGTACGACAGGCTCATAAAGAAATATGCAGCAAAAATAGGATGGGACTGGAGAATGCTGGCGGCAGTGATCTGGCAGGAATCCAAATTTTCCATTGACACCAAGTCGCACAGAGGGGCGACAGGACTAATGCAGGTAATGCCTTCCACGGCAGAATACTACGGAATAAGCAATCTGCTCGACCCTGAAGAAAACATCAAGGCGGGAACGATGCACCTCGACAGGCTGCAGAAAATGTACTCCGGAGCAGGTATGTCAGAAGAAGAGAAAATAAAATTCATACTTGCCTCTTACAATGCCGGAGAAGGAAGGATTGCGGACTGCAGGAACTTTGCTGCGTCGCTGGGCATGGACAACACCGTCTGGGACAACATCCTCAGGATAATCCCCGAAATGCGGGAAGACTCGATCCTGGATGTAGACTGCGTGAAATTCGGAAAGTTCAACGGTACGGAGACAATCACGTACGTGGACAACATAATGCGCATCTATTCCGCATTCTGCGAAGTGTGCCCGGCATAGGCGCCGGAAGTCAGTTCATCCTGACAGTCTTGGCAGGATCTATTCTTGAAATGAAGAGAGACGGCAGCAGAAGCAGCAGCATTATCACGATATATGCGACTGCATCGGCTGCCAATATTTTTATGAAATCAAGCCTGACCGGAACCGCCGAGACGAAATAGTTTTCAGGGTCAAGGGTGAGAAAGCCGGTCGCCGACTGCACCATGCAGAAAAGGACGGCAAGGACATTCCCGATGACCATTCCTTTCAGGACATAGGATGAAGATACCCTCAAGAATATTTCCGCCACATCCCGGTTCTCCATGCCGAGAGCCTTCAGCGTACCTATCGTGGATATGCGTTCGAAAAGAAGGATAAGAAGCCCTGAAATCATGTTGAATCCCGCCACAAGGGTCATGAGGCCAAGGATGAACAGCACATTGAAATCGATGAGGTCCAGCCAGTCGAAAAGTTGGGGATATGCCGACACGGAGGATGTGCATATTACAGAAGCCTCATCGTCCTCTATCCAGGAATAGACCGTACTTCCGATTTCCGACTCGGCTTCCTTTATTCCTGCTTCATTTCTCAGACCGTCAGAAAGCCGGACCTCGAACGCCGAAATCTGTTCCCCTGTCCAACCGTTCACCCGCCTGATGTCATCGATGTCGGCATATACGGTCATGTTGTCATCCGAAGCCAGTATGCTTTCATGGACTGCCCCAATCCTGAACTTGCGCACCTTCACGCTTTCTCCGACGAAATAGGCCAGCAGGTCATCGCCTGTCGCCGCTCCGGTAAGTTCAAGCAGCCGTGCCGGCACAGAAACCGAAAGGGGCTGAAGTGAATCCGCATGTTCGCGGACGACACCCTTGAAAACCACGCCGTGTATGATGTCACCGTCCCTGATGATTCCGGCCCTGTATACCACGGGAGAAACGGACTCCACACACTTGAGGGCCTCAACATGAGGAAGATAGGACGGAGAAAGTTCTATCGGCTCCGTACCTGTAAGATAATTCATGTCCGCCGGGGCTATCGTGACGTCCCCTGCTATGGAGGACACACCGTCCCTTACGGCATCCCTGAATCCGGACGATACGGCCACCGCCACTATCATCACCAGAAAACTGACTGCGATGCAGGCCATTGCGATCCTGCCTCTGAACTTCAACTTTCCGGCAATGAAGCGGGCTGCCTTCATGATATATGAAAAATTCTTCTACGAAAATCCGGTTACCAGATGACCACGCGCTCCTCTTCCGGACGGTACATCCTGTCGCCCTCCTTTATGCCGAACGCATCGAAGAAAGTCTGGAGATTGCGCAGGGTCACGTTGACACGGTTCTCCCCGAGAGAATGCACATCCAGTTTCGTAAGCCTGGCCTTTTCCTCATCGGTTATGTTCATGGCCCATACTCCGGCATACGAAAGATAGAACCTCTGCTCGGCCGTGAATCCGTCGACAGGCTCAGGATGTGTGCCTCCGAAAGAATTCTGGAGGGCAGTATATGCAATCCTCAGTCCGCCCTGGTCAGCAATGTTTTCGCCGAGGCAGAGAGCCCCGTTTGCCTTGAGTCCCGGAAGCACGTCCACTGAATCGAACTGTGCCACGAGAACGTCCGTCTTGGCCTTGAACGCTGCCGCATCCGCTTCCGTCCACCAGTCGGTCATGTTGCCGTCCTTGTCGAAATGGCGTCCCTGGTCATCGAAACCGTGGGTCATCTCATGACTTATCACGACACCTATGGCACCGTAGTTCACGGCATCGTCTGCTTCAGGGTTGAAGAACGGAGGCTGCAGGATTGCTGCAGGGAAACATATCTCGTTGGTGGTAGGATTGTAGTATGCGTTCACGGTCTGCGGGCTCATCAGCCATTCCGTCTTGTCCACAGGCTTGCCCAGACGCTGGAAATTGTCCGCCATCATCCATCTCGCCGCATTGTGCACGTTGTCGCAATAGGAAAGCGTAGGATTGATGATGAGGGTCGAGTAATCCTTCCATTTGTCAGGATATCCGATTTTAGGGGTAAAGGCCTCAAGTTTCTCTATGGCCACCATCTTCGTGGTGTCGCTCATCCAGTCCAGAGAGTCGATATGCTGTTTCAGGGCAGCCCTTATGTTCTCTACCATGGACTTTGCCTTCTCTTTTTGCTCCCCGGAAAAATATTTCGACACATACAGTTTGCCGACAGCCTCGGGAACCAGTCCGTTCGCAACGGAAAGGGAACGTTTCCAACGAGGCTTCTGCGACTTCACGCCGGCCATCTGCGCCTGGAAGAAATCGAACCATGCCGAATAGAAATCATCCCCGAGATAGACGCTGGAACCGGAAATGTACTGCGCAGCAAGATAATTCTTCAGGACAGAAAGATCAACCGTCCTCAGAAGGGAATCCAGCGCTGCGAAATATGACGGCTGGCCCACGATCACCTTTTCCTGCTCTGCAATGCCGGCAGTACGGAACCATGTGCCGAAATCCACGCCCGGATATGCGGCCTTGAGTTCCTCGGCCGTCATCGGATTGTAGCCTTTCTGCACATCCCTCAATTCCACGCTCGACCAGGATGCCTCCGCTATGGCATTCTCCACGGTCATCGCATCTGCAGCAGCCTTGGCAGCATCCTCAACCCCGGCGAGGGAAAGGACTTTTCCGAGATATGCCTCGTAACCGGCCTTGAGAGAAGAATCGGCAGGATTCAGATAATAGTCCCTGTCGGACATTCCGAGACCGTCCTGCGAAAAATAGAGCACATTCCTGTCGCTGTCGACCATGTCAGACATCACGTATGCCGAAAAGAACGGTGCTTCGGCATACAAGTGCATGGTGGCAAGCATTTCCGTGAAAGAACGGGAATCGGAAACGGCATTTATCATTTCCAGCCCTTTCTGCAGAGGGGCCGCACCCTCCTGGTTGAGCCTCACGGAGTCCAGCCCCATCTTGTAGAGGTCGGATATCTTCTGTGCGTCGCTTCCTGGAACCGGATTCGAGGATTCAAGTTCCCTGAAAAGTTCAGACAGACGCTTTTCATTGTTGTCCGCAAGGGCATCGAATGTCCCGTAGCGGGAATATTCGGGCTTCAGGGGATTTTTCTTCATCCACCCTCCGGTGGCATATCTGTAGAAGTCTTCCGACGGAAGCACATCGGTATCAAGCCATGTAAGGTCCAGGGCAGGAGCCGTCTTTTCCTCTGTCTTGCATGAAGTCATCGCCACAGCGGCTATCGCCATGATACAACCAAATCTGTTCATATTGCAGTTTCTTTATTTTCCATTGTCCAACATGTGCCGAGGCACAACCTGCAAAGATACACATAATATCGCAGAGTTGAACTATTTTCTGCAATTTCAGGACAAATCCGGTCCCGCTGCTATTTTCTACGCTATTGCACCGCCCTCGCCAAAGACGATTTCGTATCCCTGGCTGTCGATGGCATATCCTTCAGGAAGCACAAGCTCTTCAGTAAGCGACGACCAGTCTACATCCGTGTAGAGATGGATGACCATGACTCCGTTCTCCTCCCTGCAGAAGCGGTTGAGAGCGTCCAGATCGACAGGATCTGCCGTAAGCACATCCAGAAGGGCATCCGCATCTTCCTGGGAATACAGGCCCGGACGCCTGTGGCTCACCGAGGATTCTTCCTCCGTGTTCCAGTCCACAATCTCGCATCCGATTCCTCCGCCTGCCCCGTCCTGGACAGAGAGATCCATACGCATGAACTGCCCCGCCTGGAGTTCCTTGATGTCCACCATGCCGGCAAGTGTGGCATAATATGTCTTTTCAACCCCGTCTATGACTGCCGTAATGATGAAATATCCCGGCTGGGTCTCGTCAGGCTGAGAACCGTCCACAACGCCGTCGTCGGTACCGAAAACGAAAGGCTGTACATAAAGGTCGTAGTCTGCATCAGATCCGGTGGTTGAATCCCAGTCCCATGTCACGCCCTTTTCGGCTTCCTCATATCCGGCATCTCCCGAGTCCAGCCACACATCCCCGTAATTTCCGCCTTCAACCCTTGTCTTCTTGGCATCGAACACTGCCGTCTTCGGCAAATTAGGGAAAGTCACGGTACATTTTTCCACATGGGTGCGGCTGCCCCTGGCATCGATGTGCACCAATTGGTCGAGACGGATCTTGGCAACCGGACGATAGAAAAGCAGACGCACATAGGAACCGTTGGATTCATACGACAGAGGGCCTTCTTCCGCCACAATGAATTTTTCCAGATCCGTGTCCTTCAGGATTCCGAAAGTCACCTTGCCGCGGTTCAGTACGGTCCCGTCCATCTCAACTCCTCCCGTCACAGTTCCGGAAGTTCCGACGGAAGGGGTCGTCCAGGCATAGAAAGTATGCGCCGTACCGGTCCCTGCCCATATCAGAGGCACTTGTCCGGAAGCGCAGGCAAGCCTGCCGGCCACACCGTCTTCCGCCTCATAGACGGAATAGACATCCTGCAGCCCGTCCACGGACCTGCAAAGCGTAATGCTTCCGAATTCTGACGAGGAATTGTTTATCGGGTCAAAGTCATTCTCGTTGTAATCGCCGGCCTTGGAGGATGGGGCGGATGTTTTCTTTACCGCACCTCCGAATTCCACGTTGCCGCCGTCCTGTACGGTCATCCCGTCGTTGCTGCAGGAAGCAACCGCAAGGAGAGAGACCGACATGAAATATAATGCTTTCCTTTTCATTTCCTGGAATTTATTATCAATAATCGATATTGCCGACATCCCCCGTAAAATCATAGTCGCCCGAATTGTGGCAACTGTTCCCGGAAGAATAATCGACGTCGGAACGTCCTGCGAAAAGACCTATGTAGTACCGGTCGCTGCCGTCATAAGCAAGATCCGTGACGATATCGCTGCGGGCATCCACTCCTGAGACGGAAGTGCACGCATATATCTGGCCGAAAGCACCGCCTATGGCATAGAAAGAGTTGTCATACGGGGTAAAGTCCGTTCTGTAGTCATGCCCGTTGACCTGTCCCAGAGAGATGCAGTCCGCCACTGAAGCCGCATAATAGGCATATCCCACAAGGCCGCCGGTATAGGACCGGCCCTCACCGTTGGAAGTCCTGTCTATGGAGTAGGCCAGGCCTCCGGTCACATTACAGTCTGCCACGGAATTGGTGAGCGTGACAGATCCGGATGCCCCGGAATCAGCAGCTCCGCGCACCATGCCCGCAAGGCCGCCGGTATACATGAGCACTCCCTGCGACTCGGCCGCCGTCACAGTGGCGGATATGGAGCAATCGTCCACCGTACCCGTAGTCAGCCCCACAAGGCCTCCCACATACCTGTCACCTTCGGCATACCGGCTTCCGGTCTCATCCGTAGGGAAACGGCACCGGCAGGTGACCGTCACGTCGGCCGCATCCTCATCGCTCAGCAGCGAGACTCTTCTGATGCTGCCCGAAGACTGGCCTACCAGACCGCCTGCATGCACTCTTCCCGGCACATTCTCCCCGGTCACGGAAACATTTATTCTGCCGCCGAAGGAAATGTCCAGTATATTGCCTGAACTGTTGCCGACAAGCACACCGGCATTGCAGATGCTTCCGTCCTCAGGAGGAGTGACATCCAATGAAATGTCCTTCAGACGCATGTTGTTCATGGTCGCCGACGCTGCCGCAGACGGACAAAGGAGGCCGGCATTGCCCGCACCGGAAAGGGTGATCTCGCCGCCGACGAGCCCGAGATTGCTTACCCGGCCGTTGACGGCATTGAAAAGGGATGAACCGTATATGTTCTTGATATAATGATATTTCCCGTCGAAGACCGTACTGTTTGGCAAGGAGGCGTTGGTAAAGGCGTTTCTCTGGAAATCCACATTCCTCAGCAGCACGATAATCTTCTGGCTGTTGTCCCCGTCCTCTATGTCCAGGAGAGGAATCCCGTCGGGAGTCACATATCTTTCGCCGTCATGTATGGCTTCAAGAAAAGCGTTTATCTCGTCGGTTGTAAGCGGCACGTCTCCGGAAGGGTCATCCGGATCTTCCCATCGGTCATCATCGTCAGCCTCGTCCACGTTGCCGGATCCGGGGTTGATGTTCAGCACGTAGGCCGTGTTCGGCTCTACATTCTCCAATTCCGTTATGTCTGTAAGGGTAAGATATGCAAGTCCGTAAGGGTAATTGATGCGGAAATCGGAGTAGTCGCCCGGAGCAAGATAGAATGTCGCGCTGCCAGAACCGTCACCTGTCCCGGTCACATGATGGTCGCCTCCGGGGCGCAATTCCTCTCCAGCCTCGGCAAAGGCGAATGTCAGGGAATTGTCTTCCGCATCACGGACAAGGCTGAAAGCATCCTGAAGCCCGTCCTTCTGAAGCCAGAACGTCGTTTCGCCCTCCGTCAGACCGTTGACCGTAAGCCTTGCGCACAGATGGCTGAACTGCAGGCGCACAGCTCCACCGTACGGCACGCCGTCCACCTCCGCATGGAGAGGGTCGGCCTCCGTCTGCAGATCATCGAGCAGGCGTTCAGTCCGTGAAGTCAGTATGCCGGACGAATGCGCCAGATAATATGCGCTGAATGTCGCCGTCTCGGCATCCCACGGCCACATCATCGGAGATGACGGGGCGTCCGGATCCTCGCTTTCCTTCGACACCCACTCGCCTCCCCTGAATTCCAGACAGTCGTATGCCGAAGATGTACCGTTGTCAGGAAGGGAAAATGTCGCATATACATGGATGACATCTCCTTCCTCGAATTCAAACTGTCCCTGTTGGACCTTTGTGAGCCCGGACACGGGGATAACTTCTGCCTGAAAATCCACCGGGATTCCGCCATCTTCCCGTCCGGCGCTTACCTGCAGTTCTTCTTCTACGCACCCTGAGGTCACGCCGGTAAGGAGAACTGCCGCCAAATATATGATATGGTATCTTTTCATTGTATCCGTCACTGTTTATGTTGGCAATATTCAGAATATCAGGGCGGAGGATATGTTGTCCGTACAGGTCACGGACTCTGCCCTGCTGCCTGTAATCCCGTCAGGGGAAGATGAAGATCCGAGGAGAAGCCCGCTCACGACATTACCCGTGATTGTCCCCGCCAAGGCAGTGCCCGCAATCGCTCCAGCAGGACCGGCCGCCTCTATTCTGATGTCCGTCACGTCACATCCGGTTATGGTGCCGCCGTCCATGATCATGACAACCGCCCCTACCGGGGTTGTGCCGGCGGTGACTATGTCAGGAGAATCCATGTTCAGGTCCGTAAGCGTACCGCCCTCCGTCATCCGTTCCATCAGAGGGACAGAAAGATTGGAAAGGGTGTAGTTCCTGCCGTCGAAAACGTCTTTGAAGGATGTTATCACGGCCGTGATTCCGGATGAGGCAAACAGGTCCTTGCAGTCGATGTCGGCATTGAGGCAGAAATTCCATACGCCTTCCATCATTTCCCCGTATCTGCTCAGGGACTCGATGACGGCATCGCTTTCATCTCCGCCCGTATATGTGTTGTATGCAATCGCCCAGTTCTCCAGATCGTCGGCACTGTAGATGCCGTAGGTGCCCCCGAGATTTATTTCCTCGGCATCGGTCCACGGGAGTATGCCATAATTGCGGACCACAGGAAGCGTGCCTGTCATGCTGACGTTTATAGGATAACGCCATCCGCTTTCAAACGCCGCCATGCCGGGGTCCACATATTGTACCGTACCGTGGTCGTCGGTCATCTGCACATATTCGATTTCCGAACCGCACGGCAGTATCACGGAATAGCATACGGGAACCGGAACGACATCTTCGCCCTCCGTGAATGTCACGTCAGTGCACCTTCTGGCTTCGAACACCGTCTCGGCATCCGCATCATCCTCCACAGCGAGACTGATGCTGGCATCGGTCTTCTCGACCCTTGCCGACTTGCCAGACTTCAGTTTGACGATGACAGCGTTGTTTCCGTCTTCCGCCGACTGGCTGAAACCGTTGCCGGGCACAATGAGAAGCATGGAGAAAGCATGCCTGAAACTGAAATAGATACGCCCGTCGTTGATGGTCCCTGTCCCGGCCACGAGGATATCCTCGACACTGCCGTCTTCCCTGTAGATGTTCACATCGTCCGTATTGGACGCCTCATACGGATAATAGGCGAACGTATATCGGAAATTGTTCGGATAGTCAACTATCAGGTCTTCGTTCCTGAAACAGTTTTCCGAAGGGACGAAGGTCAGGGGAAGATTCGAATACCCGTTATTTTCGTCTCCGCTTTCATCCCGGAGAGAATAGAAGCCTATCATGTCGCCGTCGGTGAATCCCGGTTCCGAAAGATATGAGCCGAAATCGTCCTGGACAGACCTTGTGTCTGCAGAGACTCCGCCGCCCACGATGTCTCCATAGACCTCAAGGGGCAGCCCCGTATCCGGGACAGCATTATTGTTCTCACAGCCTGCCGCCAGCACCAATGCGGAAAATGCAGGAAGGATATATCTTGATGAAATGTTCATGGTCTTTTATGTTATGGTTCAGTTACCTGTTCCTGTACAAGGCTGTCCTTGTCCGTGACGCCATATATGGAGTAGCCGTGAAAATTCATGGTGAAGTTGCCGTCCTTGAATTTCGGCATGCCTGCCTCCCCAGCCGAATCGCCTATGTTCTTGAACAGGTCGAAGGTCCATTGTCCGCTTGCGTCGTCCTTCTTTCCGTATTTCTCCAGAACCGACTCGTCCTGAGGATCGTCATTGTAGGTGGCCACAAGCTGGGAATAGTCGGTTTCCGTATATATGCCCCGCTGCTTGGCGGTGATGCCTATCCCGTCGATTTCTTCCCACTTCCTGATATATACCGGCATGAATATCACTTCCACATCTTCGACGCCTTGTGAAAGCCTTGCCCTCAGTGTCAGATGCCGTCCTGCCTCAAATCCATCCAAAGACACCGGCGTATCGTCCGAATCTCCGCCGTCATTGACCATGTAGCGGTTCAGGGTGCCTTCGTATGCCTGTCCGTCGAATTCTATCCTGAGTTTCGGGAAATTATCCTGGTCGAACTGCTGGGGCGGGAAAATCCATGACGGGATGACATAATGGTTCCCTGACTGCGTGAGGACTCCGCTGTACAGTTCCACATCCGTAAATTCTGCACCTGCAGACACGGTCCCGGACGAGCGGTTGAATGTCGTCGGTATTGCCGTGACATTCTTTAGCGTAACGGTGACATCCTTGTCATCGAGGACTATGCCGGGACTGTTCACCGTGATTTCGAGGGAAATTTTGGCCATCCTGTGATAAAGGGAAAAATCCACCGTGCCCTTTTCGGCATCTGCGGCAATCGTCCTGCTGCCCCATACTATGTCAGGGACATCTTCGTCTTCGACAGACGATGCGGCGTATGCCTCTCCGAGAGGCACTTCAACGGCATTCTGTCCGTCAGTGAGATTGTCGAGGGTAAGGACATGGTTGCCGGCATCGTCCGCCTTCATGTCATTCCAGCGGAGAAACCTGAAAGCCCCGTCTTCCTCGATGAGAGGATAACCGTCCCCATAAGTGAACGTGACCTTGCACAGGCTCCTTTCACCCGATGCCGAACCGTATGAGAGAAAATAGTCTCCCGTCTGCACCTCCCCTGCCGCAACTTCTCCTTTTGTAAGAGTTTCCGCAGTGTTCATCAGAGAAGCGCAGATGCGGATGTCGCCATCGTTTTCCGGCACATGTTCCCGTTCAGAACATGCGACGAGGGAAAACGCCGCCAAAAACATGGCCGTTATGTATGATGCTTTCATATTCTGTTCTGTTATTGCACTGGAGTAAGGTCAACATCGGTATAGGAAGTGTTCCAGTCTTCTACTTCCGCACCGACAAGGACAGGTTCCTGCGAATCCGAGGCTGTAACCAGCCTGAGGACGGTGACATGTCCCTGCATCATGTCTATCGTGCCCGAAGGGACAAAAACATATTCCTTTGACTCGATCTTCTGCTCGCTCATGTCCTCTCCGGAAAATCCGGTGATTGTACGGATCTTGAGGGTCAGGAGAGTGTTCTGGGTGCGTATCTGCTGCACAGGAACAATAGCCGCGAATTCACATTTCTGATATTCAGTGCCTCCATCCGTCACTGTCCCGTCCTTTTCCGGAATCCTGTACATGGAAATGTCCTGACGGCCTCCGGCATCGGTCCCGGCAACCGTACGCATGGCGTTGTTGTCTATGGATTCCGTATACCTTGTCTCGTAGGTCACGTACATTCCGTTCAGTGTCACGCTCTCGACTGTCCTGAGCCCTCCGGTGTTGTCGGCAGGGAAGCCGCTGTCGTCATCGGCGTCGGCTATCGGGAGTTCCAGAACTATCCTCACCATCGAGAACACATGCCAGAACCTAAGTTTGAGCAGTTCATATCTGTCAGCCAGCGGCTGCCGCGTATGTGCGAGCAGCAGATCGGCCGACCAGAAATTCTCCTTCGTGGACTGGTCGGTCGCTACCCTGTCGAAATACTCGTATTTCATCGGATAGCAGGCCGCCTCGAACACGAAGGCGTTGGATGTCGGGACAATCGTGCTCCAGTCAAAGCCTCCGTTCTCGTCCACCCTGTCCTCGTCCCCGAATTCCGAACCTTTAAGCAGAGGGAAGAAGTTGGGCAGATTGTCATCCCAGCCTATGCCTTCAGTGGTATAGACATACTCGTAGTATCCGCCGGTGCCGTCGGTAAAGTCCGGAGCAGCGTAGTTCACGGTGTTCGCCACCCGTATTACGGAACGGTCCAGGATGAAGTTGTTGTGCAGGTATTCATCGTCATCCGGGTCTGCCTTGGAAAGGTTTTCCCCGGTCGCCGCCATAATCCCGCGGCCGGATTCCGGGACACGGGCATCCTCCCCTATTCCTCCGGAACTGCAGGCGCACGCAAGAAGCGCCGTCGCCAGGACCGGAAGCATGGGCTTCAATACCGCCAATGCGGACATATCATTGTCTCTGTTCATAATCATTGTCTTTTTATTTGCCGTATCCAGTCGGGTAAAACGTCATTCCACCGGTCTTATGGTTCCGTTTTCCTCTTCGAGTTCCTCCCACGGATTGATTATTCCATATATTCCTTCCTGGATGTCTATGTCCTGAAGGCTCTTTACCCTTATTTTCAGATCCACATGCGTGGAGCGGAAAAGGGAGTTCAGCCCATTGCTGCCGTCTCCGATTTCAAAGTCCCTTATGAGGTCGTCCCCGGCATCTCCCGAACCTATCTTCAGGCCCAGGGTATAGGACTGCTCGTTTCTGGCAGATTCAACGATATTTTTGCTCTCGGTAATGTAGAAAGGCCCCACGGACAATTCCTCCCCGGGAGCGGCAGTCACCCTGCTCATGTCGGCCTCGAACGGTTCATGCACGGCCGATTTCGGAATGTCATAGACCGTTATGACTTCCTTGTCGAGAAGACCTGAAATCCAGTTGCTGCCCACGTTATGAGGATAGAGCCATGATGTCGATGCGACACTGCGGATCGTAATCCCCGAAACGCCGAGGATCTGGTCGCCCTGCATTTCGTTTATGAAAGTGAATGTGAACTTTACGGCGGCGCAGGCCACATAGAGGGTGCCGCAGTCGAAATTCTCGTTCCGGACGCTGAAACTGTAGGAGGAGGTCATGGGCAGGCTCTCCGCTGTCTGCAGCAAGCCGAGGGTCACCGCATCGTAGTCAACTATCCTTTCCATAAGGCCTTCCGGATTTTCCTGGTCCAGTCCCGGAAGGTCCTCACAGTTGGCAAGAAGGTAGATTGTCTTGTGGTCATTCTCCTTGACCTTGAATGTTTTGTATGCAACTTCGGAAACACCGTCCCCGTCGTACAGAAGGCCGTTGTATTCCACCTGGCCATCCCCGTCGAAAATCACCGCCCTCAAGGTATGTATCTTCTCCGCATCGGGCATATCATCCCCTGCCCGGGAAACTGCAGAACCGACCCTCATGGACATCTCCACCGTCCCGTCATCATCCGGCACGGCTTCGTCCGAAGGCTTTTCGGCACAGCCTGCGGAGATTGCGAGCATGAAAACAATCAATGCCGCATGTATTGCTTCGGATGTCTTCATTGCAGTTCTATATCTTCTTGTCTTACCGTCCAGTTATTGATGATGATGCTCACATCATGCCATGTATAGTCATTCAAAAGGAAGACTATGGACCACAGGTTCTCCCTGTCAAGATATTCCTGGTCTCCCATGTCCGAATATCTTTCGCTCTTCAGAAGGAGCAGATATTTCAGGAGAGGGATGTCCACCACTGTCCTCGCTTCCCTGTGGCTGTATATCACAAGGCGCGGGTCCCGGGCAGCCGCCGATGAACCGGCATTGTCCGGAATGACGAGCCTGGAGAGCGAAAATTCAGCGTATGCAGCCGAATAGGTACCGTCGCCGGTATCCCCGACATCCAGCCCGTCTCCCGATGACCACGGCTCATAAGTCAGCAGTTGGGTTCCGGAAACGAGACTGTTGTCGTAAGCCATGAGCCAGTTGCTGTCCGTAATCGTAATGTCATAGTCTGAAATCACTATCGGTTCGGCACCCGTGTCCGCCTGCTGGAGCACGATACGGATGTTGTTGGTGTCCTTCATCATGTGAAGGGTGACATCCTTGTACAGTTCCCCGTCCACGGAAGCCTCCACCATGCCCCAGAACATGTCGTGAAGCTGAGCGTCGGATACATATCCGTTATGGGCCATCTGCACCTGCAGGCCGTCAATAGCAGTGCCTTCCGAAGGCTCGGTAACCACGGAAAAAGAATGCTTGCCGCATGCCAGACCTCCGTATGCAACGAACCTGTATTTTCCTTCCGGAAGGTCTATCACCATACGGTAGTCCTTGGCTTTCAATGCATCTCCCGTCTCGGTCCAAGTGCCGACCCATGTGCCGTCCTCATTGTAGACATACAGGGTCAGGCAGTCCACCTGAGAGGAGAAGCCGTCGGCATACTCCATGTTGTAGTCATACACGAATTCCAGCGACACACCTCTCGGACAGCGTTCAAGCCCCTCATAGACGCATGAGGTGAGCGACACCGTACAAATTGCAAGACTGAAAATTATATTACGTTTCATTTTTTCAGCATTTTTCTTAATCATTCTTCTATAATAATCTCATATTCCTTCGTCACCCACGGCAACACTTCCACGGTCATCATCATGTAGGCGTACTCGTCTTCGACAGGAGTGTTGTCGGTAAGGCCGAAACTGAATATGGCCTGAACGGCCAGCTTGTAGACATTGTTGCGGACCACGGCAAATTTCATCGGGCAAAGGTAATCCGCCGATTCCGGATCATCGATACCGTTGTCATTGTGGACATTGCGATGGAAATAATATGTCTCGTAGTCCCCGTTCTCATCCGGGTCGTAAACCGTAAATCCGGCATCCGAATACGAGACCCCGTTGTTTTCGACGGCATTCCATGCCACCTTCAGGTCTTCATTTGTTTCTCCGGCCGCCTGCACCATGTCCCAGGAACCGTACAATATGCCCTTGTACACATAGACCGGTTCCGTGCCTCCGTCGAGGACTGCCTTCAGTTCGGGGTCACAGCCGGTTCCGGATACGATCCTGCCTCTGAATGCGATGCCGGTCGAAATGTTCCACCCCTGGAAATCCTGTTTCGGTGAAGCATTTTCAGGGATGTATCTCCATATATGGTAACCTCTGGTTTCAGGAGCGTCATTCCCCCATTCGCTGTCCTCTTCCGTGTCGGCAAGATCCGCCAGAGGAGTCCAGTCCCACGAATCGGGATCCTCTATGTCCGCATGGAAAAAATCCGTCTCACCTGTCATGTCCTCCGATATCGCCATCTTGGACTCCGCATAAGGGTCCACGACGTAATTGTCCGCTGTCTCGGCTCCGCAGACGGAGATGTCGGTCAAACCCTCGTCAGCCACCCTGCGAAGATACCAGAAACTGCGGGCCACATTGAAGAAGGCCGCATCCGTAAGCTGTACCATGACACCGGGGTTCTCTGTCTCATTGATGTCGTCAGGATTGGATGAAACAGGATATATGTTGTCCGTCTTTACCGTCTTGTAGTCGAAACGCGCCACCATCCTTTCCACTGCGAGAGGCTGCGCTCCCGTCAGGGAAAACGGAGATGATATGGACCGGTAGTCGCTCCAGTCGTCAGGAAGTGTCGTGACGCACATGGTGGCGTTGGACATCAGGAAATGTCCGCTTTCCCACGCCGGGTCATCCTGAAGATCAGAAACCGTATGCGTCATGTCCACGAAATCCTCCGGAAGACCGCCTCCCGGCACATTCTCCGCGAGAGATTTGAGTTTGTCCGTAGGATTGCAGAACACGTACACATGCACCTGTTCACCGGCATGATCCTTCAGAAGATGGAACGGCACAGGAATTACATAGTCAAGGGTCCCGGACCCTGAAGCATCCTCCAGAAGGGCCGCAGCGATATTCTTGTCCCCGGAATCGGCTATCACAAGCAGGAGTTCGGCAATGGCGTTCTCCTGAGGCTTGCCGGTCTCCGTGCCGCTGTCGGAGGTCACATAGCCGCCCGACGGGTCTCCGGTGGCACTGCGTGCCTCAGGCACAGAAGTACGGCCTGACGCCGTATTGTCCGCTGCCGAAAGGCTGAGTCCGACCTCCATATATACGCTCTCATCACTGACGGGAACATCAGGACCGGACACCGGCTCCTCTCCGCAGGAAATGACGAATACAGGCAGGCTGCACAGGACTATATTTCTGACTATACTTTTCATCTCATTCTTCATTTACGGCAAGCGCAGCCCTGTCTATCCTCTGGAGGCATTCAAGCGCTTCCTGGACACCGGCATCTCCCGCCTGCACAACGTACGGTCTCGCCTCCGCATACTTGCCCTCGATGGCGAGGAGCAGGCCGCGGGCATACACTGCTTCCGGCCGGTCTCCGGCCTTCTCAAGATAGCGACGGGCAGCGGCAAGGTCTCCCTTGTACATCGAAACATTCGCCGCATTCAGGTTTGCCACTTCGTCATTCGGGAACAGATGCACCATCACAGACACGAGTTCGTTGTACTCATCGCTGCCTTCCTCATAAGTGGAGGCTATCTGATACATTTCGTAGAGGCTCAACTTGCCCGGCTCGGTCTCAAGTATCCGCTTCATCTCCCCGATGTCGGTATAGGAGCGCAGGACATACTTTACCTCATAGTCGGAATGTCTCAGTGCAGGATAGCAGGTCTGCAGAAGGTAACTGTATGATTCAGGATAACGTTTCTTTATGGCCCATTCCTTGTCGTCCGGATCCATGTCCTTGTCTATCCATTCCAGTATTGCATCCTTGTCTTCGAGAGACGAGGCCGCCACGAATTTCCTGAGCCCTTCCCAGTCTTCCGGCTCATAATCGGTAGTGAATATGTCCTCGGAGAAATCATACTGCCCGCGCACATATTCCATAAGGGCCTTGGTCCTGCCCTGCGCCAGCCTCGTGTTGTTGTCATAAGGGCTTTCAGGCGAAGCGTATCCTTTGATGCTGATGCCGACTATTTTGGCATCCGGGTCGTTCTTCACCACGTCTATGGTATTACGGATCTTTGCCAGTTCGGAAGGGTTGTCCCTGTATTCCGGATAAATTATGGTCTGGCTCACAGGGAAATCGATAAAGGCAGAACCGGTAATGTTGCGCACCTTCACCATCTCCACCGGAGGAGACACGTAGGCATAAAGAGGGACGAACGGGCTGAAAAGCATGTCGTCTTCGCTCGCAAGCAGTTCGCTGCACCCGCAGACATCCTCATTTATCATCAGATCGGCATATTTCATCCAGTCCTCATAAGGCACATTGACCTCATAGATGACGGAAGATAATTTTTTCTTGCGGTAGAAATATCTTCCTTCCGGCGCTGTGCCGTTACGCAGCTGATAGAAATAGCGGTTGCGGCCGACCAGCCATATTTCCGGCAGTTTCACGGAATTGCCGGCAGTGTCGCAGAGTTCCGGAGTCAGAATCACCTCCTCGTTGGACTTGATTTTGAGGTCCGAGACATCCATCGAAAGGTTCACGAAAATTTTGTCCCCGTTACGGAACACGTCTGTCGTGCCAACAGTCACCTGCCCGTCCATGATAGTAGTCTGGGCATCAGCCATTGCCGCAATGAGCAGTAACGGCAGAACGGAATACATCATCTTTTTCATCTGCTGCGGGGTTTAGAATGAATAGACAAGATTGATGGCCGCCTCGGTAGGGCCGAAATAATGGTGGTCACCCTGTTCAAGGAGGTCGCCGCAGTTTGCGCACGGATACCGGTCGTAGACTGTATAGGCATAGCCCACGCCAAGTTCGAACTCAAGGTTCCAATGCTCGGAAAGAGCCCAGGAATAGCCGTATGCAAATCCGGCCCCGAGGAACCAGCCCTGGACGCGGTTATCCGTCAGCACGGAAAAATCCGAGCCGAGAAAACGGATATCGTTGTCGAGGTTTCCGAAATTGTACTGGCCCCCGTGGAGCTGTATTCCGATGAAATGACCGATGAATTTGTTGCAGAACCAGTATCTGCCTTCAGGCTGCACCATCCAGTGTTTCCACCTCCGGTCCTGAGGCATTACCCAGTTATTGTAGTTCACCGACGTCTCGAATGTCCACTTAGGAGAAATCGCGACCTCTGCACCCAAGTTTATGGTGGCGCTGGCGTCATACAGAAGATTAGTCTTTACGGCTATATCCTGACACTCAGCATCCGGGGCAATTAAATACCCCCCCCGACTAAAAATGCACAAATAAGGAGGGCCTTTTTCATGATAAAAATGTTATTTTGATTTATTGACTATTTATCCACACACAATTTATCCACACACAATCCAATGTGACAAAGTTACTAATTTTTTCAAAATTAATGCACACTGATTAAAATTTTGCGATATTTGCAGACTCCGAAATCAGGCAGCGACATGAAGAACATCAGAGAACTTACGGGCGATTCGGTAAAATTCCTCAAGAACTGGACCCTGCCTCTGGCCATCGTGACCGGAATAACGGCCTATCTCATATACGACAGCATCCCGGCCCTGGCAAGCGCCGGCCCCTTCCTGCACAAGTTCGTGGGAATAGCCCAGCCTGCAATGCTTTTCTCGATGCTTTTCCTGTCTTTCTGCAAGATTCCACCCCACGACATGAGGCCACGCAAATGGCACGCATGGCTGCTGCTTTTCCAGATCATATCCTTTTCCCTGCTTGCGGTGGTGCTGATCCTCCTGCCTGATTTCCACGGCAGCATCCTGATCGAAGGAGCGATGCTGTGCCTGATCTGTCCCACTGCGACCGCTGCTGCCGTAATCACGGGAAAATTAGGAGGCAACATGTCCGGTCTCGTGACATATACGATCCTCATCAACATGGCGGTCTCCATTGCGGTACCGGTCGTCGTGCCTTTCATCCACCCTTCGGCGGGAATCACTTTTCTGGAAGCCGCAGGACTGATCATGGCGCAGGTATTTCCGCTGCTCATAGCCCCGTGCCTGCTTGCATTCGTGGTAAGGTACGCAATGCCGAAATTCCATTCATGGATCCTGAAGTCGGGCAATCTTGCCTTCTATATATGGGGTGTTTCCCTTGCTGTCGCCATGGCGGTGACAACCAGATCAATAGTGCACAGCACCGTACCCGCAATATATGAAATCGGACTCGGGGCCGTATCCCTTGCCTGCTGCGCCCTGCAGTTCTGGGCCGGCAAGAAAATCGGCGGCAAATACGGCGACGCCATCAGCGCAGGACAATCGCTCGGACAGAAGAATACCGTGTTTGCAATCTGGATGGGGTACACGTTCATGACCCCGGTGACATCTGTCGCCGGAGGGTTCTACTGCATCTGGCACAACATCTTCAATTCCTGGCAACTCTACCGGAAAAGGAAAGAGTCGGAAGCCGGGACCATGCCCGGAAAGAGCCTTTGATGCACGTCATTTCTTCGCCTCGAGTGAAGCGAGCCTGAGTTCAGCCGATTTGCGTTCGCTTTCAGGACCGGACTCTATCATCATCCTGAGGTACTTCTTCTCCATCTTCTCGTTGCCCTCCCTTCGTGCCATGAGAATGCAGTTGCTGATTGCCGGATAGTATGAAGAATCGGACTTCAGGGCCTTGTTGTAATATTTCCAGGCTGTCTTGTTGTCCTTTGCGGCCACGAAGTAATATGTGCCGAGGTTCGAAAGGAATACGGGGTCTTTCGGCCAGATGGAGTTCATCTTTTCGGAAAGGGTACGGAATGCCTCGTATGACGACATGGAACCTATAAGATAGAATGTATTGCAGTATTCCTGTATTATCGTCCGGAAAAGTTCTCCCGTCATTTCCTGGTCGGGATATTCCCATTTCTTCTTGCCGGCTTCGTCCTTGTCGATTATGTCGGAAAGGCATGACAAGGCCATGTCTGGACTGTCTTTCTCATAGGAGACGAGGGATGCAGCCTTCATGAACCGCAGGTCAATCCTGTCGGGAAACAAAGAAATCACCTTGTCAATCGCCTGCATTGCCATTGAAAACAGCGAGTCATCGTAGAAGGTCTCCTGATAATAGAACACTTCCCTATCCGTAGAATCCTTGAGAGTCAGAAGCGGATTCATGCCGAGATACCTCCTGGTGTTCTTTGTCACGACTTCGGTGCGCTGGGACTTGGTAAGATAGTAGTTGTACCTTGCTATCAGCATCTTCTGGTTCAATGAATCCACTTTTTCCCAATCATTCAGTATCGTCTCCACTCCCACTCCGTCATATCCGAGTTTGGACACGACTATATCATACCTTCTCGAATATTTTTCCGACTCCTCCTCCGGAGTCTGAGCCTTGGCTGTCTGACTGAAGCCGGCAATCGCAAATGCAGCGAAAGCACATGCCAAAACGAATTTTGTACTGTCGGTCATAATTGTGTTACATATTATATAATAGGTACGTTTCCCGTACCCATCCTGATTCTTCTGCCTTGCGGATGCAGATTGTTGCATCTGCTCCCTATATTCTTGACGAACCCCAGCCGTGCACCGCCGTATTTCACGACCAGATATCCCTTCCGTGCATCCGGCAGGAACACATTTTCCTTCCTCAGGAACGCAAGGGCCTGTTTCATGTCGAGTTCCGCTTCCCCGAAGGCCCCGTCTGCAAGCATGTACGACAGGGCAAGATCGGCATCCGGAACAAAGTCGCGACCTTTCATGCAGCCCGCAGCACATCCTGAAGCCAGGACATGGAGTTCCGATTCCAAAAAAGCCGCATCAGCGGCAATGCATTCCGGGACGGCCTTGACCATTTCTCCCCTGACGCCAAACACCACTTCCGTATTGAAAAGCATGCCAACCCTGTCCTTCACTTCCGGAGGAATCCTTACGGCATTCTTTCCCGAATGACGTGCCTTCCGCCGCTCCCCGTCAGCCTTAAGAAGCACCCCGCAATATTGCCCCTCCCCAGGCACAAGCCCGGGCACAAGGCTATAGCCGTTTTCTGTGGCAAGCACTCCGCCGGACACCAACCCGGGTTCCGGAGCGATGATTCCGGCGCCAAGTTCCGCCGCAGCCCACGAAAGGTTCCCGTCATTCTCGTACCTGTTGAAAGTACATGTCGAATATATCAGGATTCCGCCAGGCGCAAGGGCCGGCCAGACATCCGCCAGAATTCTCTTCTGCCTTGCAGCGCACAGGTTCACATTGTCAAGGGACCATTGCGCCTCCGCTTCCGGATCCTTTCTGAACATCCCCTCTCCCGAACATGGCACATCAGCCAAAATTATGTCAAAATATCCTTTCAGCCTTGCAAACGCAGACGGGTCATCCGATGTCACGACCACATTCGGGTCGCCCCATACTGCAACATTTCCTGCAAGCACGGAAGCCCTGTTCTTCATCACTTCATTCGCGACGAGAATGAAACGGTCT
>CALVDU010000035.1 GCA_944326375.1 uncultured Bacteroidales bacterium
CTTTGCATACATGCATGACTTCGAAGTGTCGGATGACATCTCGATGAGGCTCGAACCGGCAGTAATCGCTCCGGCTAATGCCTATGCCATGAATTATTCTGCCTCTGCACCTATGGAAAACGCAATAGGACTGAGAATAGGATTCAAGTTTTAGGTCCTGGGATTAACAGAAAAATTAGTGAAAATGATACACGGGAAATTTTTTGTCGCTGCGGCGGCTGTAACATTATTGTGCCTTTCAGGTGCGGAAAACGGCCTCCAGGCACAACAGCGGCAGCAGAAGGACAGCACTGAAAACAGGTTTTCGGCAAAAAGGAAATCGCCAAAGAAAGCGGAACTCATAAAAGAGAACGAGACGCTGAAGATTGAAATAGATTCCCTCCATGCAGAACTGGCCAGCATGGCAGAGGAAATGAGGATCAATGACAGCATAAACTCGGAACTTCTCGACATCTACGACGAAAACGAGGACAAAAGCGCCGCCGGACTGAATCCGGAGGACTACAATACGGAAGTGACAGACAGTCTGCTGAGCATCTGGTACATGCAACAGAAAATCAGCGAAGACGACTACGGGCAATACGACATGGACTCCGTAAGATTCGAATCGAATGTTCCGAACGAAGTATACATCAGCCGCATCAAGGCCATGAACTCGTTCATCGACCTTCCCTATAACGACATTGTCAAGAACTACATAATCCTCTATTCCGAAAAGTCCAAAGAACGCATGGGACGCATACTCGGATTGTGCAGTTACTACATGCCAATCTTCGAAGAAATATTCAACGAACATGACATGCCGGAAGAACTGAAAGCGATGGCCGTGATCGAATCCGCCCTGAATCCGACGGCGGTTTCGCGTGCCGGGGCAAAAGGAATGTGGCAATTCATGTACAGCACAGCCAAAATATACGGGCTTACGATAAATTCGTTCGTGGACGAAAGAATGGACCCCATCAAATCCACGCATGCCGCGGCAGAATATCTCAAGGACGCATACGAAATCTTCGGGGACTGGAATCTGGCCATAGCCTCATACAACTGCGGAGCCGGAAACGTCAACAAGGCCATACGCAGGAGCGGAGGGAAACGGGCATTCTGGGACATATACCCGTATCTTCCGAGAGAGACAAGGGGTTATGTCCCGGCATTCGTGGGAGCACTTTACACGATGACGTGGTACAAGGAACACGGCATCGTTCCTGAACCCGTGGCCATGCCGGTACATGTGGACACATTCAAAATAAACAAGATGCTCCATTTCAAACAGATAAACGAACTTGCCGGTGTACCGATGGAAGACCTGAAGAACCTGAATCCGCAATACCGGCACGACATCATCCCCGGCAATGAAAAGGAATACATAGTCAGGATACCGTTCAACTACACCAACGCCTTCATAGACAACGAGGACTCTCTCTACACATACAAGGCGCAGGAACTGTTCAATCCGGTAGTCATCAAAAAGATAAAGGACGGTGGTGACGGAGAGAGGATAGTCCACCGCGTAAGAAGCGGAGAAGTGCTCGGCAAAATAGCGATACGCTACCATGTCACCGTCAGCCAGATAAAAAGATGGAACAACCTCAGGAGCGACAATATCAGGATAGGACAGAGACTCGTCATCTACCGCGGGGGCAAGGCTCCGGCATCTGCATCCTCTTCATCATCCTCAAAGCAGGCTCAGCCGAATCCGGCATCCAAATCAACGGTGCCGATGGATGCGGAATACACGATATACACAGTCAAGGAGGGGGATTCCCTCTACCTCATAGCCAAGAACTATCCTGGCGTGAGCGCACAGAACATAATGGACTTCAACGGAATCAGCAGCAGGATAAAGCCGGGGATGAAGATAAAAATTCCTAAACTCTAATCTTCGGCAAGCCATAACACGCAGCCTGCGGCATTCTCTTCGAGATTCGGGCTAAGTCATTTACGCCAGTAAACTCCTGTCGCCCTCACTCTCGGTGCTTTGCATTCTGCATATTCTGGCTCGCCGACGACTTGATGTATGAAAACATGGCGCCTGCTGCGTTGTGCTGCGGACTCAGGCTTCTCACATACGCCAGTATGCTCCGAATCCCTCGCCTTGCACGCCTTGCATCCAATCCATTTTGACATCCCGTCGTTCAGGGTCTGCTCTGGCTCACCGACGGCGGAATATCAGCGGCGAGCGAAAAGGCGTAGTGTAAACTGGATTTTAAGTTCGGCTCTGCCGGACTTTTTCGTTTTCTCCGCAGGGCGAAGCCAGGGATAATCCACAAAAGACGCCCTCAGATGCAGTTTCCCGCCTCGGAACACCCTTATTCCACCTGTAAGCGCAAGCCAATATCCCCTGCCGTAATATGCCGGGACAGAAAAGTTCCCCGGAGCATCCCGTTCGTACACATATATCCTGTCGTCCCAATTGTCTACCCGGAAAATTCCGGCACGGAGATACACTGACAGCATTTCACTTTTGTACCCTCCCTCGCAGTACCCGAGATATGCCATTGCCCTGCACCACGCTGCATCTGTCCTCAACTTCGCCAGCCACTCGCCGGAGGTGAATTCAAATTCAGTCCTCATGTTCAGTTTCAGCGGGCGGGAATATGTCCTGTACCTGCAGGAAAATCGCAGTTTCAGTCCGAGCATCGGAGAAATGCGCAGATTTTCGGCAATGCCGGCCCTGACCTGAAAAGAAGAAGTGTCAGTTCCGTATTTCGGGGCAGGAGACCATGAAGCGTCAGCATCAACAGTCAGATCCGAAAGATTTACGGATGAACCGAAACCGGTCCTGCCACGCAACGGGACCCTTCGTTCGGACAGATGCCGGAAAGAGGCCATTACTCCATGCTCATTACTGCATTTGGAACCGCTGCGCAAAGCACCGGCAAACGTCCCGTCATACTCTGCTGGATAATATCTTGCAGCGACGGCAGCCTCTGCAGTTGGACTTACGGCAAATCTCGCTCCAGCCAATGCCGCCACGGCTGACGAAATCCCGTCACAGGCAATTTCCGTAAACAAGTCCGTCCCTTTCACACAATATCTGGCGTCTGCTGACAGGCGGAACAGAGAAAGCCCGGGAGACAAACCATCAGTCATGGCAATTCCCGTAACGGAAGCCTGTCCGGAATGTCCGTAATACAAAAGGTTTACTCCCGGAATGAATGATATTTCCTCCCGCTTTTCAGCGATACTCCTCAACCCTTCCCCGCCGAGAAATGCCGAGGCGACAAACCGTCCTTTCCTGTACTCCCCTGCCATGCCCCTGAAAGTCCCTTCCCCGGAATATGAGCCATAAGGGACTATTCCGGAAGGGTTCCTGGAAAAGGATGCAGGCAATCCTGACCCGCTCATCGAGAAACCGGACCACAGCGCAAGTCCCTGGCCGAATTTCAGATTATAGTCCCCGAACACTCCCCTGAATGCCCCGTTCCTGCTGCGGACGGCCACGAAAAAGGTTCGGTCAGAAGGAGGAAGATGAGGCTCGTCCCAGGAACTCCTCAACGCTATCCCCGCTTCCGCCATGCCTCCTGCAGAAGAAAAGCGGTATTTCATCCCGTACATGCCCGAGACCGCGGCGTCTCCTTTTTCATGACGGACTCCGGAACGGAATGTCGTCTCATGCGACGGCGGACTCCTGTATGAAGATGAATTGCCGGGAGAGGCGTTCGGAACGATGCACACGAAATGCGACAAGGCAGCCACAAAATCTTCCCCGAAACCGTCAAGCGCAGCAAGTTCCGCAAAGGAAAGAATGTCACCAGAACGTGAGCGGCTGTCTTCCATTACCGCCACCTGATACGGAGAAAAAAGCCCTGAGGCAAGTTTATCGGAGCCGGATGACAAATTTATGTCAAGAGGATGCAGAGCAAGCCAGCGGAATCTTTCCATTTCATCTTCGGACAATGATTCCTCTGAAACGGCTCCTGTTATCCTCATCACGGCTTCGATGAAGCTGTCCCCTGACTTCTGCAGGAAAGCGGCATGCGCCGCCAACATTATACTGACAATCTCCGTCAACATCCTTCTCCCTCCGTTTTGTCTTTTGCCAAACATAGGAATTATCCGCCGCAATCAAAGACGGATTCAGAAAATTACGCCCGCAGGCTGTCATTATTTTCTTTTTCTGACGTATTTTGCTATTTTTGCACTTCAACTTTATCTTTTATGGAGAGGGTCAAATTATTCGACAAGACTTTCAGGATTTTCATTCCGGAAAAGAAAATCGAGGAAGCGATCGACAAGGTCGCAGACAGGATCAACGACGATTTCAAAAACTGCGAGGACATTCCTGTCGTGCTGTGCGTGCTCAACGGAGCGATAATGTTCACGGCCGAACTCATGAAACGGCTGACATTCAACTGTGAACTGCTTTCTGTCAAACTCTCCTCCTATTCGGGGACATGCAGTACGGGCAATGTGCGTCAGGTACTCGGTCTCACGTCGGACATTTCCGGAAGACGGGTCATCATCGTGGAGGACATAGTTGACACCGGGAACACGATTGTGGAACTGAAGAAAATGCTTGCCGAACGAGGGGTTGCCGCATCATACGTGTGCACCATGCTCTTCAAACCGGAGGCATACAGGCAGGATGTAGGAATAGACTACGTGGCCATGGAGATCCCCAACGACTTCATCGTTGGCTACGGACTTGACTACAACGAGATCGGCCGCAACCTGAAAGACATTTACGTACTGGACCAGGACTGACGTTAAACAGCATACGCAATATGAAATACTTTATTTTGTTCGGGCCTCCGGGCGCAGGCAAAGGCACCCAGGCTACATCAATGGTTGAAAAATACAATCTTCGCCACATTTCCACAGGCGAACTTCTCCGCAAGGAAATCGCAGCCGGAAGCGAACTCGGACTGAAGGCGAAATCCCTGATAGATTCCGGAGCTCTCGTTCCTGACGAAATTGTGGAAGGCATGATAGAGTCTGAATTCAGGACGGTAAAAGACGTCAACGGCTTTTTGCTCGACGGATTTCCAAGAACCACCGCACAGGCTGAAGCCCTCGACAAGATGCTTGCAAAGACATCGGAGGAAGTCACCGCAGTCGTGTCCATAATGATTCCTGACGAAATGATAAAGGAAAGGATCAAGCACAGGGCATCAATCGAAGGCAGGGCAGACGATGCCAACGACGACACAATCAACAACAGGATAAAGACATATCACGAAAAGACCGAACCTTTGGTAGAATACTACAAAGGCAAAGGAAAATACAACGAAATCGACGGTACAGGCACAATCGAAGAAGTCCGCACCAAGATTTTCGGCATGATGGACAAGTTCTGACAACAGACATCAGACAAAATTCTGAAGAGGCTGGCTCAAAATTACAGGAAGCCGGCCTCTTTTTCGTTCGTGCCGTCTTCCTGCCCCTGCGTCGTCCTGATTAGGTAAGGGTAATCAGACTTCCCGGCCGCCGTCCTGTTGGTCCGTGTCGGTGCATGGTACAGCATGACTCTCGATTACTCGAAAACGTCAAAGGGACAGCAGCCCTTGTCCGCAGCCATATATCCGGCAAGGACTGTAAGAATGGCATTGGCCATGCCGTACCTGAACCTCTTCTGGACGATTGCAATGTCTGTGATTACCGGACTTGTCATAGCATCGGCGTTTTCTGCAATCGTGGTCTATGCCACGGACCTCATGCCTGACAAGGTTGGAATGATAGCCGGAGTATTTTTCGGACTGATGTTCGGATTGGGCGGTATCGGTTCGGCATTTTTCGGCTGGCTCGCCGATTTCACGAGTATCGGGTTCATTTTCCATGTAAGCACATGGCTGCCATTACTCGGAATTGTCGCCTTCTTTCTTCCCGATATCCGCCCGCATCAGCCTACTTGCTGAGTTCGTCAATATCCCT
>CALVDU010000036.1 GCA_944326375.1 uncultured Bacteroidales bacterium
AATACGATTACTACAACTTCGTTCTACGTATACATCGACAGAATAAGTACTGTAAACATCACACGCAATATCGCATGGACCGACCAGACCATGGCAAACAACTGCGGATTCATAAGGGCCGTAAACACATGGCCTACAGGAGCTTCTGTCACCGACAACATAGCATATAGAGGGACCAACAGCAACACTTGGCAAATGTTCTTCGGTGGTAATACCAATATGTTTGATGGAGCAGAGCAGTTCAATGTGCTCACGGACGATCCATTTGCCGGCGGGCAGTTCGAGATTGCCAGCGGGACGTTCGTTCCGAACGCACAGTACAGCCAATACGGCGCACAACGCGACTGACGACGCATCGCAAATACATTCCTGAACGAGGGACGGCGCACTGCCGCCCCTCGTTTTTTTTACCGCAATCGGAACAAGGCAACACCCGTAAAATTGGCTGAAAACTCAATATTTTGGCAAATAATTTTTATGCCGGGAAACAAATTTGTAAATTATTTTTGTTAACTTTGAAAGGATAAACCAATTAAAGACGATAAAAATGAAAACATCCACGAAAAACCCGATCGGGAGGGATAACGGATACGCCACTCCGACCATAGACATCATCGAGATATTTTCCGAAGTCGGATTTTGCCTTAGTGGAGAAACCGAAGACCCTATGCTCAACGATTGGACCGGCAGTGCTAACTAAAACATTGAATACCATGAAGAAAATATCATTTTTCATTTTTGGGGCAGCCGCAGCATTTGCTTCTGTCGCCTGCTCCGTGGAAACAATGAATCCGTCCACATCTGCGGACACACGCGTACCGATGGAATTCAGCGCAGGGATTTCCGATGACGGGACTGCTGACAGCAAGACATCAATAAACAGCAATCTCGATGTGCTCTGGTCCGAGGGTGATGCAATCAGCGTCTTCGACGGCACATACAACAACAAATTCGACCTCACTTCGGGCGCAGATTCAAAGTCCGGCTCTTTCTCCGGCTCCGCCAATGAGGTGCCGGAATATGTCGCACTCTATCCTTATTCAGCAAGCGCACTTTACGCAAACAACACGATAACTGCATCGCTTCCGTTTCAGCAGTATTCCACTGTTGACGGCTCATTCGAAACAATGCTTTATCCGTCAGTGGCAAAGACAAGCGGCAACAGCATGATTTTCAGGAACATTGCCGGTCTTATACGAGTTACTGTAAACAATCTCCCTGACGGCACCGGAGTCAGTTCAATTCAGTTGAGCGCAAGCGAAAGCCTTACCGGGGCATATACCGTGGACACTTCCGGAGAAGATTTCGAAGCGGTCCGTTCAGGCTCTGAAAACAGCGGAGCCGTGCTCACGGCAAAGGACGGCGGAAACCTCGCTGCAGGGCCTTATCATATCGTTGTGCTTCCTGGCGAATACACTGATTTCAAAGTTACTGTAGTGCTCTCCGACAACAGTTACGTGACCATGAGCGGCCCGGCAAGCATCACGGCCAACGGCGGACTTGACATCGCAATCGACGCGTCAAATGCAACAGCAAACTCGCAAGGACTTTATGGACTTTTCATGGCCGGAGAGGACATCTACATCGGCGGTACGGCCTACAACAAGAGCCAGTTTGAGGAATCTGATATAGTATTCAGATCTACAACAGCAAACGGCGCAATATACAACGGGTCTGCGTCATACGGCGATGGAAAGATTATATTCATGGCGGGTGGTGGAACAGCAGAACTCGGCAATGTTGGAGACATTATTGTTATAGGTAACAACCCTGACAATAAACCTACCCTTACAAAAAATACATCTTACAATCTTTTTACAAATGCTGAAACTGGAAATGCTAGACTAATACTGGCCAATGTCAATCTCGATTTGGCATCCATCACAACGACAAATAATTACTCATTTGCAGTGTCCGGTACTACTGCACATTTCGAAGAATTGATTTTTGACAATTGCGACATAACGGTACAAGACCAAAAATTCATCGTAAACGTACAAACACCTGGAACAGCATTGGACAAGTTCGTAATGAGCAACTGTAAAGTCGAATTTACATCCGGTGACACAAGAAAATGGATTTTGAGCACTGCCACCAACGAAACTTCAATTCAGGAAGTAATATTCAACAATAATACTTTCTATTGCCCTGACGGTTTGGTAACAGGATTCAGACTAATAAACAGTCAATCCAGCACTACAACAAACTTAACATCAGTCGAGAACCTTACTGTATCAAACAATACATTCGTGAATATTGGCTATACTAATTCAGGATTGGTAACAGCCCGAACTTATGGTCCAACAACAGTATCGAAAAATCTGGTCTTCTTTAACCAGACTTTACCTATAACTGACCAAAAGACCCAAACTACAACACTTAATTTTATAAGGTCGTTTACAGAAGATAATTCTGGTTATCCTTCAATAACTTATTGTATTGACAATATAGTATATCAGGGCACAAATACCGCCAATTTTTATACAATGGCTTATCGTTCATTTGTTCCGACAAGTGGAATAAATGAAAATCCTGATGTAATCGAAGTAAACCCTTTTGACGGAGGAACGTTCACTATCGAGACAGGAGATTTCACTCCGACAGCCGAATACGCATCGTACGGAGCACAACGTTAAACCATAGGCGCAAGATTCCGCTGCAGAACCGCAGCATTTCCCGCCCGGGCCACCACCTCGTGTCCCGGGCATTTTTATCCCCGCCTTCTTCCTCTGCCTCTCGAAGATTTTTATTAACTTTGTGTCTTTAGCGACAATACGTTCAACTTTGACAACCGGTAAAATGAAAGACGGAATCACTGAAGACGGAAAATGGGAAACGGTGTCGAGCGAATACCTGTTCAGACGCCCGTGGCTTACGGTCAGAAAGGACGCCGTAAGGCTTCCCGACGGGAGAATCAACCCCGAATTCTACGTTCTCGAATACCCTGACTGGGTCAACATCATAGCCATTGACGAAAACGGGCAATATGTCATGGAACGGCAGTTCCGCTACGGGCTTGGCAAGACATGCTATGAAATTGCCGCAGGCGTAATCGAAAAGGGCGAAACACCTTTGGAGGCTGCAAAACGGGAACTTTCCGAAGAAACCGGCTACGAAGGAGGCGAATGGACGCTGCTCATGCAACTGTCCGGCAACCCCAGCACGACGAACAACATCACGCACTGCTTCCTTGCCACCGGAGTGAAAAAGACCAAAGCCCAGCATCTTGATTCCACGGAAGACCTTGAAGTCTGCCTGCTGTCCGAATCCGATGTCCGGGACCTTCTCGAACACGACCAGATAAGGCAGGCGCTCATGGCTGCCCCTCTATGGAAACACTTTTCGCAAAAGTTCAGCCAAAAATGAGTCCCCGAAAATGCAACCTACGACTATCAAGACACTGGAAATAAAATTTTCAAATGGCGAATATCAAAGTCAATACGACTGAACTCATCCGGCTGCTCGACATTGTCCCGGCAGAGCAGAACATCATGCTTGTCGGCAAGCATGGAATCGGCAAATCGGAAATACTGACCAACTACTACTCCCAAAAAGGCATGCCGGTAGTCGCACTTTTCCTCGGACAGATGTCCGACCCGGGCGACCTTATCGGCATCCCCACCAAAAACGAAAAGACAGGCAAGACCGACTTCATGCCGCCATACTGGTTCCCGCTCGACGGCAAGCCGATTGTCCTCTTCCTCGACGAGCTCAACCGTGCCAGACCGGAGATACTGCAGACCATCATGGACCTCGCCCTGAACAGGAAACTTGCCGGGAAAAGATTGCCCGACGGCAGCCGCATCATCAGTGCCGTAAATTCCGGAAACCAATACCAGCTGACAGACCTTGACCCGGCGCTCGTGAGCCGCTTCAATATCGTGAACTTCTGCCCTACCGTGCAGGAATGGCTGCTTTGGGCGCAGGAAAACGACTTGGATCGCAGAATCATCGATTTCATTCAGGAGAACCCTATATGGCTGGACAAGGAACCGGATGCAAAAGAGAACGCAGATACCGGTCTTGACAAAACTCCAGACAGGCGCGGATGGAAAAGGGTGTCCGATGTCATCAAGGAGGTCCCGGATATTGGAGGAGTGGTCACCAAGGTCATCTCCAGCATCGTCGGCGTCAAAGCCGCAAGCGAATTCCTGAACAATGTTTCCTCCAAAAAAATTGTTTCAGGGAAGGAAGTCCTCTCCGCTCTGGAAAAAATCAAAGACAAACTGGAGGAATACGAACTGCACCAGCTTTCCGTGGTGAACGACAGCATCTACCGCTACCTTGAAGTCGAAAAGGTTTCGTCCAAGAACAAGGAGACATACTCCAAGAACCTCGAAGCCTACTTCGACTGGCTGACAAAAAACAAAAAAGAGGCGGCAGCGCATTTTGCCACCCTGTATGTCCAGAAGACATATCCTAACGCAGTATGCTTCATCGCCCGAGAGTGCAGGGTGCTGACAATGACGCTCATCCTCTACGTCAAAGGCATATAACAAGATGAGAAACAGGCTGGGCAAAATACTCGAACGCTGGTTCATCGTGGAACCCGCCATGTTCCAAGTGATGTGCTCCCACGATTTCGTGGAGAACACGGGCATGAAATGTCCTTTCAGAAGCGGTTACCGCAGAATGGAATACAATCCAGACCTCCTTACAGGGCTATCCGACGCCGACATGGAGAAATTTCTCAAGATCGAAGCCATACGGATTCTTCTCAAGCATCCATACGAGAGGCGTCCCGATAACTGCTGCGCCCAAGCCATCTCAATAGGTTCCAACATCACGATTGGCGATAATTACGCCTGCTACGACTGCCAGACAGACAAGCCCGCCGACTTCAATCTGATTCCAGGAATGCACTACGAATGGTATGCCCGCCAGATCCAGCAGATGCTGCAGGAAGTCCGGGGGCAGTCTCCTGTCAGCCAGAAATCCGGCAGGCCGACATCGTCCGGCCAGACGGCAGCAGGCCCGGCCTCGGAGATGAAGGCAGCGGACATGATTTCAGACAAGTCCGACAAGAAAAAACCGGACGACAGGTTTTCAGAAGAAAGGGCTGCTGCCGACAGGGATCTTTCCGAACTGTGGGACGAGGACGAGGTTGCCGTAACCGTAATCAACGGCATCATCAGCAACTGCCGCTCCTGGGGCTCTCTGGCCGGAAATTTTGCCGAAAAGCTCATTGCATCCACAAAGGCGACCATCGACTGGCGCAATATCCTCTGCGGCTTTCGCTCAAGCATCCTTTCAAGCGGACGGAAACTGACCAGAATGCGGCCGAACCGCCGCACAGGTTTCCAGAACATGGGCTCCATCAGGAGGTTCAACACCAGATTGCTGGTGGCAGTGGATGTCAGCGGCTCCATCTCCAGCGCAAGCATCAGCTACTTTTACGGCGTAATCAACAGTTCATTCCGCTACGGATTTGAAAGCATCGATGTGATCCAGTTCGACTGCGGCATTCAGATTGTCCAGAACTTGAAGAAGGTCATAAAGGAAACTCCCGTCATCGGACGCGGTGGCACCAGTTTCCAGGAGCCGATAGACTATGCGAATGAGCACGGGTACGACGGTCTGATAATCCTTACCGACGGAGAAGCCCCTGAACCGTCCATGCCGGACAACATGCGATGCAAGATAGTCTGGGTATGCCAAGACAGCGGTTGTTACGACCGCAACCACGAATGGATGGAAAACCTCGGCCGGGTCTGCACAATGCAGCTTCGGTAAGCAAAACTGAAATCAGGAAACAATTGAATAACGTGAGTTCGATGAAAAGTTTTCATCGAACACCGCTGGGAGCAGACGATTAGTCTGCGACGGTCTCCCGGAGAGGGTCGTGAGCGGTTTATGAGAATGTCCGGTGGACATTCGAAAGCGAGCAGAAAGAGGGTGACGCCCCTTGGAAAGGGGCTGTCGCAAAG
>CALVDU010000037.1 GCA_944326375.1 uncultured Bacteroidales bacterium
TATTTAACATAGCCTCAATCAGGTACGAGGCATTCATGTTGCGGGCGACGCCTCTGCGGATTTTGTAAGAGTATTGGATTTCCCCGGACAATTCTATTTCAAAGCAATAGTTCGTGAATCTGTCAGGGGCGGTCTCTTCCAGTTTCGTTATTCCGAGGTCATGTGTGGCAACGATGCCGGAAATCTCGTGTCTTGAAAGCTCGTTCAGCACGAGCATCGAACCGTTGAGCTTGTCCGCTGAGTTTGTGCCCTTCAGGATTTCGTCAAGAATAATCAGTGTGTAGTCGTGCGACTTGACATGCTCCAGCATCTGTTTCAGCCTCAGCAGTTCAGCCTGGAAATAGGATATGTCTTTCGCAAGATTGTCCGTTGTGCGCATGCTTGAAAACAGTGACACCGGGACGAATGAGAACTTGCCGGCGCAAACAGGAGCCCCGTTTGCAGCAAGGATGAATGACACGCCGATTGTCCGAAGGAATGTGCTTTTCCCCGCCATGTTCGCTCCCGTGACTATTGCCATGTTGTTCCTTTTGAGCGTGAAACTGTTGGGGACGCCTGTCCCGTCCGAAAGGAACGGGTGTATTATGTCAACGGCCTGTATTATTGTGTCCGAAGGGTTGTCTGGGATTTCGGCGTATGTGTTCCCGGGGTTGTTGAAAGCGTATGTGCCGAGGCTTGTCAGTGCGTCGATTTCTGCTATGCAGTCAGTCCAGCCTGTAATGGCTTTGCCATATTTTTCAACCCATTTCATGAACATTCTTGAAACGAGCATGTCGTACATTACAGTCCCGTTGAGCAGGAGATACATCAGGAAATTCCCTCTCAGGTCATACATGCCCAATATCCTTGACAATTCGGCGAATGCCGTGGTGCTTCCTGATTCCTTGTCGAAAAGCCGCTGTTTCAGACTTTTCAGCATGTCCGACTTGAAGTCCTGCAGTTCAATGTCTTTCAGTATGTTGAGGTATCTGCTGCATTCCTTGTGCAGGGTGTCGGTAATCTGCATTGCCCTGTTTGTCCGCCTTCCGGCGGCGGATGCGATTATGAGCTGTATTATGAACAAGGAGCAGAACACTATCGGAGGAATGAAACCGAATATCCACCCTGCAAGGGAAATGATTGTGACTCCGGCAATAATGTATGGAATTATGCCTTTACCGCCTTTCTCGTTGAGGCATCCGATGCCTTCGGACAGCCTGTCAAGATTTTTCCCGATGTGTTCGTGTGAAGAGAGGCGGATGCGCCACAGGGGGATTTCGGCGAGCTCCTTTATGGCTTCCTGGTTTCGGATTATTGTGTCTTTGCCGGTGGGGAGTTGCGTCAGCCGCCGTGCGAGGTTCTCCTTTCCTTTTTGTGTTACGGTCCTGTTGATGCGGTTGAACAGGGATTCAGGCCCGAAGATGTCGAGGTCGTAGGAGTATTCGTGCTGAATGTCAACGAATTCTGCTCCGTCATCGAACGGAGAGAAGTCATTGCGGAGGTATGCTGATTCGTTTTCGCATACTTTTCTTTGTGAGCGGAGGCACTTGGCTTTTTTGTCGAGTATGGCATCGGCTTTCACGGCTGCGATGTACAGGATTGCAGCAGTTGCGGTCAGCATTATGCCGGGAGTGCTTCCGCCGGTTTTTGCCGTGTACCAGATTGCTGCGACTATGCCGCAAAAAAGGATGAGTTTGCAAGCAACAAGGGCATTGATTTTCCTTGTCAGAGAATGTTCACGTGAAGCGAGGGCTGCAGTCTCGTCCTTGTAGAATTGTTCCGGAGTCTGTTTTTTGCTCATATACTGCTCATATACTGCGTTTCAGGTAAATCATGTCTTTCAGCGGTTTGCCGTCCTCGATTATCGGGTGGTCATAATTTTTCAGGAAAAAGTCTGCCACGGTGTGCGAATAGCGGAACCCGCAATGTTCGTAAAAGGAAATTGTCAGCCGGCTGTCTCCCGTGCCGGCGAATAATGTGTGGAACCTTTCCCGATAATGGCGGCATATATGCTCTATCATTGCCCGTCCGTATCCTTTCCTTTGGAAGCGAGGGTCGACCGCAAGGTTTTTCAGTTCCAGCATGCCGCTGCCCTCGTCCGTTACGACCGCCGTGGCAACGGGGATATTTTCCACATTTGTCATCACGAACATTTCGCCGCGGTCTATGTATCTGTCAATCATGGATTCCTGCTCATCGCCGATGAGCAGAAGCGGCAGATACCGCTTCCTGTCCGTTGTGACGGACATAATCCTGATTTCGGGGCTTGCGTCCATGCTGTCATTTCATTTTGTCGCATAAAGGTATGAAAAATCTCTCTTGGCGGGATATGGTGTGCGGTAATTTCACGAAGTCTGTTGAGTAAACATGTCCCTTGCGGCAGATTTTCTAAATGCGGATGTATGAAGTCTGTCTTATTTGATTATCTTTGCTATTGCGGAAATGTGCCACATGTGGCAAAAATTCTAAATGACATGATAATATCAAGAGACAGGTATCTTCAGCGGCTCATCCGTTGCAGAAACAATGGACTTATTAAAGTCATAACCGGAATAAGAAGGTGCGGAAAATCAATCCTTCTTTCAAAGATTTTCCATGACTGGCTTTTGGAGAATGGCGTTGCCGAAAACCATATCATCGATATTGCTTTTGATGACATGGATAATGAACAGCTAAAGGACCCTCATGCTTTTCTTGATTTCATAAAGTCTCGAATCACAGACCCTGACACTTATTATATCCTTCTTGATGAGGTGCAGATGATGACTGATTTTGTAGGGGTTCTTCTCAGTCTGCAGCATAGGTCCGCTTGTGACATTTATGTGACTGGGAGCAATTCACGTTTCCTGTCAACCGACATAGCGACCGAATTCAGGGGCAGAAGCCAGGAGATTCGTATGCAGCCGCTGACATTCGCGGAATATTATAATGCGGTGGGCGGGGACAAATCCGATGCTTGGCAGCAGTATTACATGTATGGCGGATTGCCGCAGCTGCTTGCTTTCGGCGAGGTAGAGGAAAAAGCGGATTATTTGTCCAACCTGTATCGGACCGTTTATCTTGCCGATTTGCTGGAAAGGAATAAAATAAAAAATGATGATGGGCTGGAGACTCTTGTTCGTGTATTGGCTTCTTCTGTCGGGTCTCCTGGCAATCCTTCAAGAATAGCATCCACATTCTTGAGTGTGGAGAAAAAAGAGATATCCGCCAATACGCTTTCGCGGTATATCAGGTACTTGCAGGAAGCATTCGTAGTGTCAGAAGCGTTGAGGTATGATGTGAAGGGCAGAAAGTATATAGGGACGGAGACCAAGTATTACTTTTCGGATATGGGCATCAGAAACTGCATTCTTGGGTTTCGTCAGGTGGAAGAGAATCATGTTATGGAAAATATAATATATAATGAATTGTGTTATAGGGGATTCTGTGTTGATGTAGGAATGGTCGAGGTAAAAGGAAGGGATGTGGAAGGCAAGACTGTCAGAAAGAGGCTTGAGGTTGATTTTGTCGCCAATAAAGGAAGCAACAGGTACTATGTGCAGTCTGCATTCCGTATGGACAATGAGGAGAAGGTGCTTCAGGAGAAGAAATCGTTGATGAATATTCCTGACTCATTCAGGAAAATAATAATAGTGAAAGACCATATTGCACCTTATCATGACGAGAGCGGAGTCTTGCGTATCGGGCTGTTCGATTTTCTCCTCAAACCGGAAAGCCTTGACATGTGATGCCGGAGATTTATTCTGTCATTTCATTTTGTCGCATAAAGGTATGAAAAATCTCTCTTGGCGGGATATGGTGTGCGGTAATTTGGTAAATTTGTATGAATGAAAGACGGTGTGGATATGGGAAAACTGATATTCGTTGATGCCACGATGCGTGAGGAGTCACGCACGCGGAGAATAGTACTTCCGCTGTTGGAGGAATTAGGGAAAAGGTATGAAATGGAAATAATAAGGCTCGACGGGGCGGATTTCCCTGCAGTGGACGGCAAAATCCTGCGGGACAGGGACAACGGGATAGTGCCGGAAGAATATGCGGAAATGTCGAGGCGCATTGCCGCTGCCGACAGGATTGTCATTGCCGCCCCGTTTTGGGACATGAGTTTTCCGAGTGCGCTTAAGGTTTTCTTTGAGAACATGTCCTTGTTCCACATCACGTTCGACAGCGACGCCACTCATTGCTACGGGCTGTGCAAGTGCTCCAAAGTGCTGTATGTCACGACCCGGGGAATGGATATCCACACCGGTGATGCTCTTGAGCAGGCAACTCCTTACATCCGTGCTTTGAGCCAGTTGTGGGGACTCGGTGACCTGTATGTCGTTTCTGCCGAAAATCTGGATTACAGCACGCCTGAAGTGGTTGATGCGAAAATATCCCGTGCCGTCTCCGAAGGCCTTGCCATCTGCAGGACATTCTGAAAGTTTCAAAATATCCACTTTTTTAGTGGATATTTTGAGAAAAGTGGTTATATTTGCAACTAGAATAACCGGCTATGGAAATTAACTTTGAAAAGAAATATTTGAGGGAGTTATACGAGAGGGGAAAGACTACGGATAAGAAACATCGTTTTCAGCCAAGTATCATTTCCCGATATCAGTTGCGTATTAAGACACTCGAACAAGCAAGTGGAATTAATGAACTTTATACTATCAATTCGCTTAACTACGAGGTGTTGAAAGGAGATAAAGAAGGTATTTCTTCGATAAGAGTAAATGACCAATATCGCATTGAGTTTACCGTGGAGAATGTTGCATCGGAATCCATTGTGACAATATGCAATATCCTGGAGTTGTCAAACCATTATAAGTAGCGGAATTATGGGTAATTATATTTGTCAGCGTCCCATACATCCGGGAGAACTGCTGAAAGAAGAAGTTGAATACCGGAATCTGTCACAAGTCAAACTTGCCGGGCAGACGGGAATATCATATAAGATTCTGAATGACATTCTGAATTGTCGTCGTCCGTTGACGACACAGACTGCTCTTGTCTTTGAGGCGGCACTTGGGATCAGTGCCGAGTTGCTCATGCGCATGCAGTTGGACTACAATATGCAGAGTGCAAGGCAGGATAAGACTTTAGCAAAAAGACTTGACAGCATACGGAAGTTTGCTGCGGCGCTTTGACGAAAGCCGGGCGTTTCATGGAATAATTTTCTTTATGGATGTATTTTGTGATCTGGCGGATTAGGCTTTGAGGGCGTTGATTTCTTTTTGAAGATTGTCGAGGAAGCGGGCGGCGTGTGCACCGTCCATCTGCGTGTGGTGAAACTGGAACGAGACGGTCAGCGAGGTCCTGAAAAGGTGACGGCGGTATTTGCCCCAAATCATGAAAGGATTGTTGAACACGCCGCTGTACATCCCGACTGCTCCGCCTATTTCGTATTGGGCAAGGGCAGATGTGCCGATTACCATACTGTCTGCAATGTCGTGGTTTTCACATGTTTCGGCAACCTGTCGGGTCAGGTGCAGATAGTCGTCGTTGAATTTCCGCAAATCGTCCGAAAAAGATATGTCGCAGGAACTGACTTCGCCTCTCTTGTCGGCAACAATGGTGTTGACGGCAATGCTTTCATATTGAATCAGTTTCTGCCCGACAGGAAGCATGTAGAATTCCTTTATGCCGCTTGCTGCCCGCCCGATGCACCAGCACATCAGCATGTTGAATTTCAGTCCTTTCCGTTTGCTCATGCGCACAAGCCGGGTAACATCCAGCGTCCGGAAGAATGTCACCATCGGCATGGGCGCATTCATCCACATTTCAAATGCGTATGCCCGTGTTGTTTCACTGGGATTTATTTCTTTCATTGTCTGTGGTTTTGCTGGTCTTCAATTTCATCCGGCTTTCAGGGCATTGTATGCCCTTGTAGTGGTCCCGACCAAGTTTGCAGTGGCCAAGACAAAAACAGCCGGTTACAAGTAACCTGGCTGCCGCTTAGCGGAAGTACAGGGATTGTGCTCGCAGGGCTGCGCATTCCCTTTCTGCTCGCCGCAGGGGCCCCTGCGAAACGGAGCGGCGGATGCCAAGGCATCCTCTTGCCTTTTCATGCTGAGCCTTTCAGAAGCAGACTTCTGTCGGCGCAGCATAAAAAAGGCCGCATCCTGCGGGATGCAGCCGCTCCGCTTTGCGGAAAGACAGGGATTCGAACCCTGGGCACAGTTACCCGTTCACCGCATTTCGAGTGCGGCCCGATCGACCACTCCGGCATCTTTCCGATTAGAGGGAGCGAAGATAGTTCATTATGCTTACAAATGCAAAAGTATTTTCGCTTTTCGTTTCCTTCAGTGTATCCGTCCGGAGAAAGGCCATAAAGCCTTGTCCATGTTGATTTTTGTCAGAAAGTGTAAAAAAATTTTGCTGGGGGGGGATATTTACTATAATTGCAGTCAAAATGTGTGTGTTAAAAACTAATGTGTGTGTCGTAATGCATAGAACATTACAGATATTGCCTGACCTGAAAAGGAAAATCATTTCAGCATTTGCCTGTGCAATCTTGTCGTGTGCTGCAGCGTTTGCATCCGCTCCCTGTCAGGAAACGGTAAGGGACAGCGCTGTACTTTTCCGTTTTGTGCCGGGAAGGCTTATGTTCTATTATGATTACCTCGAAAACGACAGAGCGATTTGGAAGGCCGATTCGCTTATCAATGCAAACATCGGGAAGATATCCGCAGGCGAGGCTGTCGTCAGAATCCGGGGTTTCTGCACTTCCTGGAAATCAGATGCCATGAACAGGGCTTCCGCAAAAAACAGAAGCAATCAGGTAAAGTCATGGTACATAGTCCACTCCGGAATGAAAGAAGAATGGTTCAGGACAGAAAACAGCATCAGGCCCGACACCGTGTTCACGAAAAACTGCGGCGACCTCGTGGCTCTCCTTTATATAGAATACCTCAAATCCGACGCAGATACGCTCACGGCACAAACTGTCTCGGAAGAAAAACCTGCAAGGCCGGCTCCGATTCCGGAAATGCCTGAACGGCAAACACCTGTGCTCGCTTACGAAATCCCCGCTGACCCGCAGATGCCCCAAAGGATATCCCCTTCGGGAAATGCTGCTGCGCAGACATATTCTCCTGCGGAGAAAGACAGACGCTCACGCAAACCTCTCAGATTCAATGTCAAGACCAACATGCTCTACGATGTTGCAGGTTTTCCGTCGCTTGAGGTGGAAATCCCGTTCGGTTACAGGTGGTCGCTGAATCTTGAAGGGGCAGTCGCATGGTGGTCGAGCTACAAGAGGGACAATTTCTACCAGTTGGATCTGCTGAGCCCGGAAGTCCGCTGGTGGTTCGGACAGAAAAGCCGTTGGCACGGGCACTATATCGGCGCATTCGGCATTCTCGGTCTTTATGACCTTGAATGGCAAGGCGGACGCGGCTATCAGGGAGAATACTGGTCGGCAGGGTTCAGTTATGGCTACATGTTCCCTATTGGAAGGAAACTTTCGCTCGAAGCAGGCATCGGGCTCGGTTTCCTGCAGACCGGATATGAAGAGTATCTTCCTCAGGATGAGCATTATGTCTATCAGCAGTCGAGCCGCACCAACTATTGGGGACCGGTCAAGCTGAAACTCGGTCTGGTATGGCGCATAGGGGACACGCCGACGGAAAAACGCAAAAAGGGGAGGACCGGCTTATGAGAAAGACAGGATTGAAAATCATGCTTGTGTCTGCTGTCTTGGCTCCGCTTCTGTTGTCGTCTTGCCGCAAGGAATTGTGCTACAATCATTGGGAGCATTCGTTGAGCGTAAAGGCAGATATTCGGGCGGCATACGAGCAGGAATGGGAACTGGACTGCGGCTGTGCATGGGAAGGCGCCTGGCAGACTTATGGCTTCAATACGGGATATGACGCCCTCCGTCCGGAAATTCCGTCCGGGCTGAAAGTGCTGGTCTATAATCCTGACGGAAAATATGAGGAAAAGAACGGGGAAGCAGAGGGTTATCTCGTCAGAATGTCCGAGGGTGAGCACTCCCTTCTGATGTATAACAATGATACTGAATACCTCCTGTTCAATGACCTTGAGTCCACTGCAACGGCTACCGTAACCACGAGGACAAGAACAAGGATACCGTACAGCGAGGAACACAAGAACGAGATTACCGTAAATGCTCCTGACATGCTCTATGGGCATTATGTGGAATACTGGTTCGGAGAAAAGAAATTGGAGCCGGACATATTGGATGCCGATATGCATCCGCTGGTGTTCACCTATTATATAAGGTGCGAGTTCAGCAGCGGTGCGCAATATATAAAGCAGGCGAGGGGCGCATTGTCGGGAATGGCTGCGGCAGTCTATCTGAAAGACGGAAGTTCATCGGAAGATGCCATTACCGTGTTGTTCAACGAGGACGACTGCTCTGTCCTGGCGGACAGGGTGGAGGCTAAGGTCCTGTCCTTCGGAGTCCCGGGCTATGGCGGCGGTGCGACATGGACGCCTGACGGAGAATGCTTCCTGACGCTGGATGTGGAATTGCGCAACGGGAATGTCAAGTCGTTCAAGGTGGATGTGACCGCCCAGATGCTTTCCCAGCCGAGAGGCGGAGTAATCCTGGTTGACGGGCTTGTGATAACGGATGAGGAAGGTTCGGAGCTCGGCGGAGGCTTTGATGTGGACGTGGACGGCTGGGGAGATTATGAAGATGTTGAAATACCTGTAAATTAACTAATTACTATTATAAGTACAACTTTTAATTAAAAGAACATGAAAAAAGTTTATTTGATTGCAGGTACTCTGGCAGTATTGCTGTCAGCCTGCACAAGGACTGAAGTCGTTTCAGTTTCCGACGGGAATCTGATAGGCTTCGACAAGGCTTTTGTGGGAAATCCTACGAAGGCCGGGCTTCCTGTCGATGACCAGTACGGCGCATCGAAATTGCCTCCTCATTTCTTCGCTTATGCCAACACGGCAGATGCGGAAGTTGTTTTCGAAGGTGAAAAAGTCTATCAGAGCGGCGGTTCATGGGTTTATGACAATCTCAAGAAATGGGAATCGGGCAAGACTTATAAGTTTGCTGCCTATGCGGTAAAGGATGAAACAGGTCTTCCGGCAGAAAACGGTACTGCTTCCTTCGACTATGCTACCCACACGCTGACCATTGCCGACTACGTTTCGAACGACAATTATCAGACAGACCTGCTCATGGCGGCTTCATCGCAGACTTTGACCGATGCCAATGAGCCGGTGAAATTCTCATTCAAACATGCGCTCTCGATGATAAAGTTCACTCTCAAGAGCGGTTTTGCCGAAAAATATCCTGTCACCATTTCCAACTTCAAGGTAGAGGGAATGAGCACCAAGGGTGACGTATCCCTGGCGCAGGGCGGAAATATTGCATGGACCAACCAGGCAGCGGAAAGCCCTGCCGTGGCGTTTACCGATGGTACTTGGACGGACGACGCAACCAACTCCACCCCTGCGGTTTCCGACGAATTCGTGGTAATCCCTCAGGATAATGCCACAATCAATGTGTCTTTCGATGTAGTAGTGAACGGCGACCCTGCAGTGACGCTGAAATCCACTATTTCAGCCCAGAACTGGATACCAGGGAACAGGTATAACTATGTTGCAACCATCACTCCTGGTGACCTTGACTACATTGAGTTCTCTGAACCTGAAGTGGACGAGTGGGGTGGATATACCGACGTTGACGCAGACATTGACTGATAATTACATGCAGTCAGGCGGCCGCAGACGGACCTGCACGGCGTAAGCGGGAAGGGACGGCTGCCCCGCCTGACGCAATACCAAGGCATCAAAATGACAAAAAAGACCATACTCCGGACAACTGTCGCCATTGCCGCCCTTGCGGCAGCGGCGTGCACGAAGACTACCGTCAGCACGAAATCTGACGACGGCTCCTACATCCATTTCTCTACTGCTGTCTCGCGTGCTGTCGTGGACGATGCTTCGGACATCAGCGAGTTCGGGATATGGTTATATAAAGATAATACATCCGTACTGACAAACCAAAAGGTCTATCTTTCCGGAACTTCATGGCTGTACGATGATCTCCAGAAATGGACGGATGGTCCCCATCTTTTCGGGGCGTTCTATCCGTTCGGCCTTCCGGAAAATGTCATCGACGTCGATATGGAGATAGACAAGGATCAAGGGATTGCAGATGAGTTTCTGATAAAATATTACGATGGCAGCACAGGAGCGAATGACCTCATGACGGCCGTCCATACGAGAACATTCGACAGTGCAAATCCCGATACCTCTCCAGTACGGTTCACATTCAGGCACTTGCTTTCCCGTATCAGGATAGAGGCTGTTACCGGAAGCGGAGAAGTCACGATAAATTCCGTGGAATTTTCCGGAATGGGAGTCTATGGGACGTATAATTATGAGAAAGATAACGAATGGGTCATTATGCCTGTCGGAACAGATACCCCTCTTGGCAGCTTCACGGCATCAGGTATGACAGTCATTGCCGGAGATGCCCCGACGACTCTTTTCAAGGAAGACCTTCTTCTCATCCCTCAGGATGTCACATCCGCAATGACCCTCAAAGTCAGCTATTCATCGACCGAGTCCGGGGAAACGGCAGGAGAACCACAGGAAAAGACATTCACCCTCCCGGAAGCGACCGACTGGGAAATGGGCAAATCGTACCGCTATACATTGAAGTTCAATATGGAAGACGTGGGACTCAGCGTTTCAGTCGCAGACTGGAATGTAATCGATACGTCTGTAGAATGGTAAAGGACATGGACAGGTTTTTCATGAAATATATGCTTCCGCTCCTGTTGCTTGTTGCAGCAGGCTGCGAAAGGGTTGCCGTGGAGACGGCAAACTGCGGTACGGCGGATCTGGTGCTCAATCTCGGTCTTGACGGAAAACCTGCAGAACTTGTGCTTTCAAAGGCATCCGACCCTGAAGTTCTTGCGAGCGAAGGACTCCATACCCTCAGGGTGTTCGTGACCAGGGGAACTCCCGGCCAGTCCGGCTTTGAAATCATCTATAATGAGAAATTTACGGATGTGGGCAATTCCGCATCTGCCCCGGTACTTCAATACGGGGAAATGACCATTCCTGACATCCCTGTCGGGACGGTCAGCATCTATTGCATCGGCAACGAGGAAAGCCTCGGAAAGACATACGACAATGAGACAATAATCAGAGAACTCGGAAGTTCCCCGAAACTGGTCATGGTTGATGAAGGCAATACATGTTTCCCGAAGTCAGAGGCAGATATACAGACTTCTGGACTTCCGATCAGCGGGCACAGGACCGGCGTCAATGTCCGGGATGGAATGGGACCGGTAAACATTGAAATGAAACGGCTGGTGGTCAAACTCAATCTCATCGTGGAAAATGCGACTGCATCCGAACTGACCCTCGAAGGTGTTGCTTACGGACCTTTTTCGGGAGACAAGCTCTATGTCTTTCCGACTGAAAACCTGGATGTCCCGTATGACATACAGTATGAACCTTTCGCATTCGGAACGGCAGCAGGCGAGAACTCCATAGGTTTGCTAATGGGACCGCTTGACAGCGACAATTCTGCCAGCGGCAATTCCGAATGTATATATAGGGCATACATTTATCCTACTTACGCTCTCCGAAGCGAAACCGAGGATAATCCGTACACGATCTCCCTCAATGTGCGGAACACGGCTACGGGTACGATTCTTACGAATCTGCAGTATCCGAGAACTTTCGGAATAGGTCATACAAATTTCAAGGCAAATACACAGGTGAACATCAGGGCGAGGATTACGTCAGAGACAGACATAATAATCAATTTCGATGTCATGGCTTGGGACGATTATGAGATTGATGTACCGGATTTCAATTAAAGGAGACCAGAAATGAGGAAGATATTTTTCATGGCGTTGTCAGTTCTCGCAGCCGTTGTGACAGGTTGCGTGAAGGAGGACCTTTTGGTGAGGAATACTGCGGTGGAGGAGGGCTTGCCCGTTACCGCAACTCTTAACTTTGCCGTAGAGCAGGAAAAGGTCATCACACGTGCTGCGCAGGATCCGTATTATGAAAATCGTGTGGAGAACATGTATGTCCTCATTTTCGATGCTTCCGGCAACAGGATAGATTTGAAGACCAGTTTCTTTACGCTTGACAACGGGCTTACGGTAGAGGAAGGTTCACCAGACCCGGAAAAGGGCACATCCGGGGTGTCCGGCACTGTCTCGATAGAGGCAAAGACTGCTGTCGGGGCAAGGATAGCCGCTGTCGCAAACCTCACGACAGAAACGACACGCACTGCTTACGACATAGACGCAGCAGACCTCGATGCGGTAAAGACTCTCTCGGAACTCGAATCCCTCGTTATGGATGTCTCCCCTTCAATAGAACGTGGTGCACTCTTTCTGATGACGGGTTTCGCTTACGACTCTGAAGGCAACCAGTCAATAGACATAATCGGCAGTGCAGACAGTTCTACCGAATTGAAGTGTACCCTGCAGTTGAGGCGTACTGATGCCAAAGTCGAAGTCATTGTCACTTCCGAAAAGCCAACAGATAAGAATTGGACTGAATTTGCATTCGAACCAAAGACATGGCAGGTGCTGAATGTGCCTGCGAAGTCTCTGCTTCTGCCGTATTCTAAAGCGGGCTATGCCGGACCATGGGCTGACACTGAAGACTGGGACGCCGGACGTGTGGTGGCTGACGTTGCGGAAAATTATTTTTCGACCCAGGAGAGTCCTTTTGAGAAAATGGACATTATTGAGAGCGACAATACAAAATATTACACAGGGGGCAGCTTCGTGTTCTATATGCCTGAAAACCGCAAACGGTACAAGACAGAAATCACAGAAAATGACGCTGCCAAGGCATACGCCCTGCGTGACGACAGCAACACTTCGCCCGTTGACGGCTCTGCAAACGGAAAGCCGGGACAGATATATGAGAACACCGATTTCAAGTATGCCAATGATTTCTCCACATGCCTTGTCCTTACCGGACACCTTTCATATATAGATGAGAAAAAATACAACATCAACGCTGATGTCCGCTTCATAATTCATCTCGGATATGCTACCGGCAACGCAAACGACTACGATACCAAGAGAAACGGGCATTACAAATACAATGTCAAGATAACAGGTGTCGATAACATAATCGTGGAAGTTACCAACGAAAACG
>CALVDU010000038.1 GCA_944326375.1 uncultured Bacteroidales bacterium
AAGAAGTGCCGCATGACACGGCAGCAGCCATAATGGCGGCGACCGATACGGATTTCAGGATGTTTTTCATATTATTTCATTCAAAAGTTCTACTTTGCCATCGTTTACGATTTTGAGGATGAGTTCCCCGAAAAGGGTGTTCTGCCATGCGAACCATTCACGGGTCAGGACTGACGCATCGTCCTTGTGGAAAGACTCGTGGATGAAGCCCGTACCGGCGTCGGTGATGAGCAGCTGGCGGATGCAGTCCTGGAGCTCCTCGTCGCTTTCTGCCGTAAACGCCTTCATCATTATGCTCATCGGCCATATTACCTCGACCCCGATATGAGGTCCGCCGATGCCTTCCCCGGCCATGCCGCTGAAGAAATAAGGATTGTCCTCGCTCCATACGAAATTCCTCGTGTTGCGATAAATGGGGTCGTCCGGCTCTACCGCACCGAGATATGCAAGGGAAAGGAGAGACGGTACATTGGCATCATCCATAATATACTGATTACCATAGCCGTCCACCTCGAAAGCATATATAGGACCATACTTGGGATGTTCATAGACTGCATATTCCTTCAGACCTGCCTCGATTTCGGAAGCAATGCCAAGACATTCAACCGAAAGTTCCTCATTGCCGTTCACTTCGGAAAGGATTTCCGCAGCCTTGCGCATGGCATTGACTGCCATAAAGTTGGACGGAACGAGGAATTCAAAGGTGGTGGCATCGTCCGACGGGCGGAATGATGAGGCCACAAGCCCTGTGTAGCGTGCAGGGTTGCCGTTGCCGACAACGCATTTGGTGTCCAGCTGCCTGTCGGTCTGACGCAGGAAGGTATATGAACCGTAGCCGTCCCTGCGTTGCTGCTCACGCATCACGCCGAGCATTTTCCCGACAGCCTCCAGCCACACGTCTCCAAAGACAGACGTGTCGCCGGTCTTCTTCCAGTATGCGTGCGCCAGCCTTATCGGATAGCAATAGGAGTCGAGTTCCCATTTGCGCTCAAAAACGTATGGGTCAGCCTCCGGCAAGTCAGTCTTGTTAGCCGCACCTATCGGCTCTACATTGAATGCGTTAGCATAAGGGTCTATGCAGATGCACTTGAACTGCCTGTTTATCACGCCTGCTATCATCCTCGCCAATTTCGGGTCTTTGTCTGCAAACTGCACGTATGGCCACACCTGTGCGCCTGAATCACGCATCCACATCGCCGGAATGTCACCTGTATAGACGAATGTATCGGGATTGCCCTCCTCGTCCTCTCCATAGTGGACGGTAGTGTCGAGGGTGTTCGGGAAGCAGTTGCGGAACATCCATGCGAGTTTGGGATTGGTGAGCATGGCTGTGATGCGGTCTATCTCAGCCTCGATAGCCTCAGACGTAAAAAGGCGGTCTTCAGGGGCAGGACGACGGGAAGTCTTGTCGAGCGCAGCCGAGGCATCTGCCACATCCTCCGGACAGTACCAGATTTTCGGCTCGGAGCCCATTGTGAATTCGAGCACGTTGCCTGCACAGATGTCCTTGAAGTCGATATAAGGCTTGGTGTATGGTCTGCCGTTGAGCGTCACGCCCTGAATGTAGATGTTTTCCGCACTGTTGCCGACAGCCCTTATCGTGAACTCGCCGCCAGGCACTTTCAGCACGGCATTGTCAAACATCGGAGAACCGAACCAGTAGAGCGGTTCAGCAGGATTTGCCTGATAGAGTCCGAGGGATGAAAGGATGTACCATGCGGACATCTGTCCAACATCCTCATTACCCGAAAGCCCGTCAGGAGCATCGTGGTAGAGGGTCGAAAGCACCTGGCGCACCTTCTCCGCAGTCTTCCACGGCTGCCCTGCCATTGTGTAGAAATAGAGGATATGGTGGCTCGGCTCGTTGCCGTGTGCATATTGACCTATGAGTCCTGAAATGTCCGGAGAGGCGATGCTGCCCTCTATGCGTGGCTCTGCCGTGAAAAGGGAGTCAAGTTTTGTTAGGAAGGCAGCCTTCGAGCCGAAACATTCCACAAGCCCTCCGAAGTCATGAGGCACAAGCCATGTGTACTGCCATGCGTTGCCTTCGCAATAGTCGTCTGCCCTGTGCTCCGAGGAGAACGGGTTGAACGGCGTGCGGAATTTGCAGCGGCTGTCCTTTCCTCTCATGAATCCGGTTGACTGGTCGAAGAAATGGCGGTAGGAGCGGCTTCTGTCAAGGAAATATCCGTAGTCCTCAGCCTTGCCGAGTGCCTTTGCAGCCGCTGCCACAGATGCGTCAGCTATGGCATATTCCATGTCGTAGGCGACAGCCTCGTTGAAAAGATTGCAAGGGATGTAGCCGTATTTCATCCTGAGGTCCTGTCCCCTGTCCGGAGTCATCGCCGAATTCTTCAGCGCATCCCATGCGAGTTCCCTGTCAAAGCCGCCGAAACCTTTGAGGACGGCGTCTGCCACAGGCATGATGCCAGGATTGCCGACCATGCAGTCCGTCTCGCAGCCCATGAGATGCCATACCGGCAATTTGCCCTGCTGCTCATAGATTTTCAGCATAGTGTTGATGATGTCGGGCATCTTCTCCTGGTGGATTACGGTCATCAGAGGCATGGCTGCACGGTAGGTGTCCCACAGGGAGAATGTGGTATAGTTCGTGAAGCCTTCCCCTTCATGGTTCTGCCCGTCAGCACCGTAATATGAGCCGTCCGTGTCACAGAATACCGACGGGGCAATCATCGTATGGTACATTGCAGTGTAGAATATCCTTTTTGCGGACTCGTCCGCTGTCTCTATGCGGATTTTGGAGAGTTCTTCATTCCATGCCCTGTCCGCAGCCTCTGCCACGGCTTCAAAATCCCAGCCGGGGAGTTCCGCAGCCATGTTCTGTCTTGCGCCCTCTATGCTCACGGGAGAAAGGGCGACTTTCAGCATCAGCGGCTTGTTGCCCATGGACTTGAAGGATGCACGCCCGTACATGTTGTCACTCCCGTGAAGGGTGAAACCGTCAAACGGCTCGGAGAATTCAGCCACGAAATAAATGCGCTGATCTTTCGCCCAGCCTTTGGAGAAGCGGCAGCCTTCGATTGTGCGGTCTCCGACAGCCTTCATCTCCGTCCTGACAGGCTCGTCCCAGCATCCGCCGTTTTCAAGGTCAAAGACAACTGCCGCATCTTCCGTCTCGGAAAAGGTGTAGCGGTGCAGTCCCACCCTTGCCGTTGCCGTAAGTTCCGCCGTGACACCGTATCTTTCGAGGGGCACTCTGTAATAGCCCGGACGGCAGATTTCCCTGCTCCTGTCGGCGTATGACCACAGACCGGAGTTCTGGTCATCCTCCGTTCCGCGGGAATAGGTGACTTCGCCCGTGACAGGCATGACGGTGATGTCGAAAAGGTCGCCTATGCCGGTGCCGCTGAGGTGGGTGTGGGAAAAGCCGATGACCGTGGAGTCACTTTCGTGGTAGCCCGAGGTCCAGTCCCATTCCTCGGGGATGCTGGTAGGTCCGAGCTGGACAAAGCCGAAGGGGACATTTGCCCCTACAAAGACGTGGCCGTGACCGCCTGTGCCGATATGGGGGTCAACCCAACCGGTGAGAGACGGTTGCGGCTGCCCGGAGCAGCCGAGAAGTGCGGCCGCCGCTGCGGCAGGCAGGATTGTCAGTTTCAGTATTCTGTTCATATTTTAATGTGTTTTTTATTTTAATAAGCAGGTCCCTCGACTCGCTGCGCTCGCTCGGGACGACAAAGGAGCGTTTTGTCATCCGGGCAGCGGAATGGGAAGCGAGACCGTTTGTCAGGTCGAGCGGCGTTCCGCTGCCGTTCATGGCATCATTTGAACACTATATTACCGGAGGAGATGAGGTCTTTGTGGGAGATGCGGAAACCCTTGTGGCGGCGGTTGCCGACAAGGACTTCAGCAGCGCTCTCCCCTTCCGCATCATTCTCAATCACAAGGCTTTCGCAACCTCCGCAATATTCCGGACTGAGGCTTATCTCCACCCTGTCAAAGACAGGAAGAGTAAGGGTATATTCAGGCACTCCGGGACAGTCGGGATAAAAGCCGATCATTGAAAAGACAGCCCACGCCGACATTGTCCCGGTGTCGTCATTGCCCGGAATCCCGTCGGGAGCGTCACGATAATACCTGTCGAGAAGGCTTCTTACCGTCTTGTGCGTCCGCCATTCCTCGCCCGGAAAATAACTGAACAGGTAAGGATAAGCGATGTCCGGCTCGTTCGCAGGGTCATACAAGCCCTCATCAAATACCATCTGCAGTTTCTCCACGAATTTCTTTTTGCCGCCCATGAGCTTTGCAAGCCCCTTCACGTCGTGAGGAACATAGAAAGTATAGTTCCATGCGCTCCCCTCGTGGAAGCCCGGAGCATTCGAGAAATTCTCGCCGTCACGGGGGTCGAACGGAGAATAGAATGTGCCGTCATTCATCCGAGGACGCAGAATGCCGTATTCAGGACACCAGTAATTGCGATAACCGAGTGACGCCTTCCGGAAACGCTCGGCGTCAGCCTCATGTCCGAGTGAGTCCGCCAGCAGGGAAAGGGCGTTGTCTGCGACATAGTATTCAAGGGCATGTGACACGGAATTGTCACCCGAAAGGTCGGCAGAATAGACTCCGAGAGGTATGTACCCCTTTTCAATGTAGGGGTCTATGTCGGGACGCATCCTGTTTTCCGCCCCAGGAGTGGTGGCAGACTTGACGAATGCCCCGTATGCCGTCTCAATATCGAAGTCACGCAGCCCCTTGAGCCAAGTGTCGGTGATGACAGGTATTGCAGGGTCACCCTCCATTGTGAAGGTCTCCCTGCCGTAGAGTTCCCATTTCGGCATCCAGCCCCATTCCCTGTACATGTCAATCATGGAACGCACCATGTCCGTCTGACGGTCAGGATAAAGAAGGGTCATCAGCTGGTGCAGGTTGCGGTATGTGTCCCACAGGGAGAAGACGGTATAGCGGTTGTGCCCGTCCTCGACCCTGCCTGTGCCGCCGCTTTCCATGAGAGGATATTCTCCGTTCACGTCATTGAGGATGTTCGGATGTATCAGGGTATGGTAAAGGGCTGTGTAGAAGACGGCCTTCTGTTCCTGCGTACCGCCGCTGACCTTTATTTTGGCCAGGTCCTCTGTCCACCTTGCTTCTGCAGCCTGCCTTACGGAGTCAAAGTCAAATGCTCCGCCCTGCTCGGCGTCGAGGTTCTCCCTCGCATTTTCAATGCTCACGAAAGACACACCCATCTGTACCTCTATCTGCTCGCCTTCAGAGGTGTCGAAACTGAACCAGCAGCCGATGTCGTCGCCGGCAATTTCACGGGAATAGTCAGTGTATATCTTGTATTTGCCGTTGTCAGGTGTCCA
>CALVDU010000039.1 GCA_944326375.1 uncultured Bacteroidales bacterium
GGGAGGAAGGCCGGACAGGACGGGAGTCTCGTCAGACCCGGACCGGGACTTTCTCGGCAGGCTGAGGTCGAAAATAGAGGAGAACATGTCCAATCCGGCTTTCAGCGTGGAGGAACTCGGCGAAAGCATAGGCTTGAGCCGGGCCCAGTTGTACCGGAAGACCAAATCCCTTACTTCCTATTCCCCGAATGAACTTCTCCGGATAACCCGCCTGAAAAAGGCAGCGGCGATGCTGTCGTCATCCGACCTGACTGTGGCTGAGATTGCCTATAAGTCAGGATTCAATTCTCCGGCATATTTCGCCCGCTGCTACAGGGAGTATTTCGGGATCAGTCCTGCGGACAGCCAGAAACAGGCCCGCCCTTCCTGACTGTCCTCCCGGACAAATGTTGCAAATGCGACAAAATTTGTTGCGGTGCAACATTCCTTGCATGATATGAAACATCTGTGGATCCTGATATTCCTGAGGAAAGGTAATTTTGTATTCCGGTACGGCAAGTCAGGGCACAGGCCCTCCCGGCGTATCGGAATATCATGTTCAACCACAAATTAATGATGCAATTTCCATTATGAAACTCACTGTAAAATGTCTGGTTGCTGCAGCCATGATGCTGTATTGTGCAACATCATTCGCCTCTGGCGGCGGCATAAGGATAAGGAATCTCGCAAGCGAGCAGAACATAGTCGAGATCAGTTCCGCACGCAAATATCTCATGCTTCCTGTACAGGACAATGCTCCGGAAGGGAAGGTGTTCATAGTGGACGCTGATGCCTGCCATTATGGTCCGGCAATGAACATAAGGCTGGCAAGGGAACGGATTGACTATTACGTGCCTCTCGACCTGTCTGCCTTTATGGGGAAAAGCGTGAAGATAGACGTGCAGGGTGTGCCGGCAGGTTCCGTATGCTGGAAACATATTTCCTTGTCGGACACGTTCGAAATCCCGACAGGCGGGCATTGGAGGCCGGCAATTCATCATACTCCGCCCTACGGCTGGATGAACGACCCGAACGGGATGTTCTTCAAGGACGGGGAATACCATCTTTATTATCAGCACAATCCGTACGGTTCGATATGGGGAAACATGCATTGGGGCCATTCCGTGAGCACGGACCTGATACATTGGAGGCATGAGCCGGTCGCTATAGCCCCTGATGCGTGGGGTACTGTGTTCAGTGGTTCTTGCGTGGTCGATTATGAGAATACGGCCGGATTCGGTGCCGGTGCCGTCATCGCTATCTATACTTCGTCAAAAACCACGCAGTGGGGGACAGCGCAGATGCAAAGCATCGCCTACAGCACCGACAATGGACGTACATTCACGAAATATTCCGGCAATCCTGTCCTCACATCTTCCGAAAGGGATTTCAGGGACCCGAAAGTTTTTTGGTATGAGTCCGGAAAGCACTGGGTGATGATTCTTGCCGTCGGACAGAGAATGCAGATTTTCAATTCTCCGAATCTCAAGGACTGGAAGCATGTGAGCGACTTCGGCCTGAAGCAGGGAGCACATGGCGGCGTCTGGGAGTGTCCGGCCCTGTTCGAACTTCCCGTGCAGGGGACGGACAGGAAGAAATGGGTCCTGATATGCAATGTCAATCCCGGCGGTCCGTTCGGCGGAAGCGCTGCCCAGTATTTTGTGGGGACATTCAACGGAAAGGAATTCGTGAACGAGTCTCCTGCCGTCACGAAATGGCTCGACTGGGGCAAGGACAATTATGCCACCGTAACGTGGCACAATGTCAAGGACAGGACAGTTGCCCTGGGCTGGATGAGCAACTGGCAGTATCAGGCCGTTCTTCCGGAATCGCGTTTCCGCGGTTCCAACACCATTCCCCGGGAACTTTCTCTTTATGAGGAGGACGGGGAGACCTATATTGCCGCCGTCCCTGTACGGGAACTCGAAGAGGCGTCCGTGGAGGTGCTCGAAAAGGACAATTTCAATGTTTCCGGCCGGGATGTGGTCGTGGACGGTTTTGCTGACAAGGACGCAGGGGCTTATCTGATTGACATTGTCATCCGTCCGGGACGCGCAGGTCGGGTGGAATTCAGTCTTATGAACAGCAAGGACGAAAAGGCGGACTTCAAGTATGATGTCGAGAAAGGGCTTTTCATGATGGACCGGAGCGCCAGCGGAAAGACCGATTTCAGCGTCAATTTCCCTGCCTTTACGGTGGCCCCGGCTGAAAATTCCGGCGAACTGGTGCTGAAGATACTTGTGGACAGGGCGAGCATCGAAGTGTTCGGAAACGGAGGCAAGTTCGCCATGACGAACCTTGTGTTCCCGGCAGAGCCTTACGACAGAATATCTTTTGGTGGAACTTACGGCAATTATACGGTAAAATCCCTTGATGTATATTCGATTCGTTGACAGACAAAAGTTTAACCGGCTAAAGATATGGCAGACAACAATAATTCTTCGACCCTTTCGAGGTTCATTCCCGTGATGCTGTGTTTCTTTGCCATGGGTTTTGTGGACCTTGTGGGCATAGCGTCCAATTATGTGAAGGCGGACTTGGGCTTGAGTGACTCCCAGGCAAACATTTTTCCGTCGCTCGTGTTTTTCTGGTTCCTGATATTCTCTGTTCCTACAGGTATGCTGATGAACAGGATAGGCCGGAAAAAGACTGTCCTGCTGAGCCTTGTGGTGACGGCCCTCTCCCTGCTGCTGCCTCTTTTCGGAGACAGTTACGGCATAATGCTCGTGTCCTTCTCCCTCCTCGGAATCGGTAACGCCATTATGCAGACTTCCCTCAATCCGCTCATCAGCAATATCATATCCGGAGACAGGCTGGCAAGTTCACTTACCCTCGGACAGTTCGTGAAGGCCATCGCCTCTTTTTTTGCTCCGTATCTGGCGATGTGGGGCGCGACGCATGCCATTCCGGATTTTGGTCTCGGCTGGAGGGTGCTCTTTCCGATATACATGATAATAGCCGTCGTGGCCATACTCTGGCTCGGACGCACGAGGATAGATGAGGAAGAGCCGGACAGTGCTTCCGGCTTCGGTGCCTGCTTCAGGCTGCTCGGAAATCCGTTCATCCTGATGTGTTTCCTCGGGATCATGTGCCATGTGGGAATTGATGTGGGGACCAATACCACTGCGCCAAAACTTCTTATGGAGAGATTGGGAATGACGCTGGACGAGGCTTCTTTCTCTACCAGTCTCTATTTCATATTCCGTACGGCAGGCTGTTTTGCCGGGGCGTTCATCCTGAGCAAGGTTTCCGCAAGAACATTCTTTGCCATAAGCGTGGCCTGCATGGCTGCGGCGATGGCAGGACTCCTTGTTTCCGATGCCAAGGCCGTTGCTTATGCTGCGATTGCCCTCATAGGATTCGGCAATTCCAATATTTTCCCGATAATCTTTTCACGTGCGCTTCTGTCCATGCCTGAAAAGAAGAATGAAATTTCGGGCCTCATGATCATGGGACTTTTCGGAGGTACGGTTTTCCCTCTGATCATGGGATTTGCAAGCGATGCCATGGGGCAGGATGGTGCAGTTGCCGTGATGGCGGCAGGAGTCGCATATCTTATTTTCTACACGTTCAAGATCAAAAAATAAAATATTATGGACAATATTGTCATAGGAATGGGCGAAGCCCTTTGGGACATGCTCCCGGAAGGGCGAAAAATAGGCGGTGCGCCGGCCAACTTCGCCTGGCATGTGTCTCAGTTCGGCTTTGACAGCCGCGTTGTGAGTGCTGTGGGCGACGATGCCCTCGGGCAGGAAATACTGGACACATTCGACGCAAAGAAGTTGAAATATTCGATAGCAAAAGTGCCGTATCCTACCGGGACGGTGCAGGTGGAATTGGACTCCGATGGCGTGCCACGCTATGAAATCAAAGAAGGAGTGGCCTGGGACAACATTCCGTTTTCTCCTGAAGTGGAGGCTCTTGCACGTTCTGCCAAGGCCGTATGCTTCGGATCTCTTGCACAACGCAGTGTTGTTTCCCGGGAAACGGTCAACCGCTTCCTCGACACGATGCCGGACGACGGCAGCACGCTGAAGATATTTGACATAAACCTCCGGCAGAACTTCTATACGAAAGAAATTCTGCATAATTCTTTCAATAAATGCAACGTTCTGAAAATAAACGATGAGGAACTTGTGACCGTAAGCCGCATGTTCGGATATCCCGGCATGGACGCCGAAAGCAAATGCAGGGCACTGATGTCGGATTACGGGCTGAGGATGCTGATTCTCACATGTGGGGTAAACGGCAGTTATGTATTCGGTCAGGATTCGATGTCCTTCCTCGATACTCCGAAGGTGGAAATTGCCGATACGGTCGGCGCAGGGGATTCCTTTACTGCGGCTTTTGTCGCTGCAATTCTCCGCGGGCATCCGGTATGCGAGGCCCACAGGCTTGCTGTCGAAGTCTCGGCATACGTGTGCACGCAGAACGGGGCCATGCCTCCTCTGCCGGAAGAAATGAAAAACTTTTGATTCCAGCCGAAAGTTCATTGCGCTATGTACATATACGGATCGGCCTCGTAGGATTTAGGTGTTCTCTTTCTATTTACAAAAACTTTCCTAACTTTGTCATCCGATGAATTGACACAAACTGACCGGAGAAGCATTATGCATATAGCAGTAGCAGGAAACATAGGCAGCGGCAAGACCACCCTCACGAAGATGCTTGCCGCCCATTATCATTGGACACCGAAATTCGAATCAGTGGACTACAATCCTTATCTTGCGGATTTTTATGAAGACATGGAAAGATGGTCCTTCAATCTTCAGGTTTACTTCCTCAACAAAAGGTTCAAGGATGTCGTGGACATTTCCAGAAATGACGGTGTCATCATCCAGGACAGGACGATTTATGAGGATGCAAGAATCTTCGCCCCGAACCTTCATGCCATGGGGCTCATGAGCACGAGGGATTTCGAGAACTATTCCGACCTCTTCGACCTGATGATGTCTCTCGTGAATCCCCCGGACCTGCTGATCTATCTGCGTTCTAGCATCCCTAACCTCGTGAGCCAGATTCAGAAGAGGGGCAGGGAATATGAGAAGAGCATCCGCATCGACTACCTTACGGGACTCAACGAAAGGTATGAAGACTGGATTTCGGGATATAAGCACAAATTGCTGATACTCGACGTTGACAACCTGAAATTCCAGAACAGGCCCGAGGATTTCCGAACCGTCACCGACAAGATCGACGCTGAACTGTTCGGACTCTTCAACGATGTCGAAGAATAATTTTCCGCCTTCCGGCGAATGTTTTATGCCTGCGGCACACATTTTAATGGCCTGCGGCTCACACGATAATGACACATAAAAACTACATCATGGCAGAACGGCTGACTATCATCCAGTTCGTGGAAAAATACACGAGGGAATTCGAAAACAACACTTTCCTTTGGGAGAAGACCGACGGCAAATGGAATCCTACCACCTTCGGACAGACGCGAGAGGAAGCATACAGGGTCGGAGCGGGACTCATGTCGCTCGGAATCCAGAAAGGGGAGAAGATTTCACTTCTTTCCGAGGGCCGGAACCTTTGGGTAATCGGCGAATTGGGCATCCTCTATGCAGGTGCTGTCAATGTACCTCTGTCAATCAAGTTGGAGGAAAGCAATGATTTGATATTCAGGATAAAGCATTCTGATTCAAAATATGTGATGGTGTCTGCCGGGCAACTGCAGAAAATCCGCAACATCCTGCCTGATCTGCCTCTGGTGGAAAAGGTGATTGTGCTTGACGAACTTCCTGAATACGGTGAAAAGGAAATTCCGGTTTCGGAGGTGTGCAGGCTCGGAGACGCATTCCTTGCGGAACACAGGGAAATGTTCGAGCAGAGGTACAAGTCCATTCTTCCGGACGACTACGCCAACATCAGCTACACCTCGGGAACTACCGCAGACCCTAAGGGCATTCTGCTGACACACAGGAACTACACGGCAAACGTCGAGCAGGCGAGGTCGGTAATCGGCGTGACTCCGGAGGACAGGATGCTCATCATCCTGCCTCTCGACCATTGCTTTGCACACGTCGCAGGCTTCTATACGCTCATGTCGTACGGTGCGTCAATCGGTACTGTGCCTTCCGGGAAGACCCCGATGGAATCATTGAGGAACATCCCGATGAGCATCAAGGAACTGCAGCCGACAGTGATGCTGAGCGTTCCGGCTCTTGCAAAGAATTTCAAGAAGAACATCGAATCGGGCATCAAGGCGAAAGGCCCGAAGGTGGAGAAACTCTACAACTATGCCCTGAACCTTGCCATTTCATACAACAAGGAGGGCTACAACAAGGGCGGATTTTCACAGTGCTGGAAAAAGCCGCTTCTCGCTTTGTTCGACAAGCTCATATTCAAGCAGGTGCGTCAGGGGCTCGGCGGAAAGATGAAATTCTTTGTCGGCGGAGGTGCGCTCCTTGACATCGACCTGCAGAGATACTATTATGCAATCGGAATCCCGATGTATCAGGGCTACGGGCTGTCCGAAGCCACTCCGATAATTTCAGCCAATGCACCTGCAAAGCACATTCTCGGATCGTCCGGATGTGTCGTCAAGCCGATGGACATCAAGATTTGCGACGAGGACGGCAAGGAACTTCCGTACGGACAGAAGGGCGAAATCGTCATCAGGGGCGAAAATGTCATGGCTGGCTACTGGAAGAATCCCAAGTCCACTGCGGAAACTGTCGTGGACGGCTGGCTCCATACCGGGGACATGGGCTACATGAGGGACAAGGATTTCCTCTATGTGGTAGGGCGATTCAAATCCCTGCTCATCAGCGCAGACGGCGAAAAATACAGCCCGGAGGGCATCGAGGAATCGTTGGTCGAAAATTCCAGGTTCATAGACCAGGTCGTGCTTCACAACAGTCAGGACCCATATACGATAGCCCTGCTCGTGCCTAACAAGGATGCCCTCAAGGCATGGCTCAAGGAGGCGCACGCGGATGTGCAGCCTGATTCGGATGAGGGCAGGAAACTTATGCTCGGCAAGATTCAGGAGGAAATCAATTCCTACAGGAAAGGCGGAAAGAATTATGGGGCATTCCCTGAAAGATGGCTTCCAGCGGCAGTGTGTGTGCTTCCTGAACCGTTCACTGAGAAGAACCACATGGTCAACAGCACCATGAAGATTGTCCGCGGCAAGGTCGAGAAGGCTTACGAGGACCGCATGGCGTTTGCCTACACTCCTGAAGGCAAGAACATCGTCAACGACCGGAACCTTGCGTCGCTATAGGTGAACTGCTGAATCTTTTGAACGATGTGCGAGAAGACACGTTACTGGGATACGCTGATACTGTCGGTTTCGACAGATTCTGAACTGGTGGCAAAAGTCAGGATGATGTATGACAGGTCCGAACTCGAACCCGGGTTCAACATTCCCCGAGGCCGCAGTTTCGACCGGGACAGGATAGACTTGCCTGAAATCGTCGTTGCCGGTTCGACTTCATCGGGGCTGTCGTGCCGGGCCTATTATTCCGGAGAGGAAGGTGTCAGCCCGGGGCTGGAGATAGAACTGGACCTTAACGTCAATCCAGAGATGTGGATACAAATCGGCACGGAGGAGGAGCCGGCATATTTGGGACTGGAGATTATAGATATGGATGATCCGATTGATTCGGATGAGTACGACGATGACGGGCGTTACGATGCCTGGGTATGATGCCTGCATCAGATTTTTGACCCGCTGTTCTGCAAGACCATGAATTATAACCATAAATTTTGATGCTGATGAAAAAATTTTTTACCGTATTGGCCGCCATGATTACCGGAACGGTTATCCTGACGGCGCAGACGCGTTATCTGGTCAATACCCTCAAGCCGGTTGACTCTTTTCATTATAAAGAATACAAAGGCAGTGCCCCTATGGCCATGAGCGGAGGTCTTGTATGGCACAACGGCTTCAGCATAGACTATGTGGACGGTCCCTACAAGCCGGGCTATGCCACTTTCGACCTCGGAGGACAATACGAGACGCTGATGTTCGTTCTCGGGCACATGAACACTGGCAGCGGTGCCGGCGGCTCGGGGGCGGATATCAATCCTCGAATTTTTACGGTGCATGTCGACGGGCGTAAAGTAATCGACAAGGTAATATATCCATACAGCCTTTATGAACGGGTCAGCCTCGATGTAAAGGGTGCTCGGGAAGTGAAATTCGCTGTCCTTGAGGGTTCTGCCGTAATCGGAATCGCAGAGGCGACTCTCTGGAAGGCGGGAGAAACTCCGAAGGAGACCGGAAACATCAGGAGGGGTGATGCCGCTGCGGTGGAACTAGTCCGCGACCTGCGTCCTTATTTCCAGAATTATCTTATGGCCAGCGTGTCGCCTCAGGACAAGGAGACAAGCATGAGCATCAACGGACAGAAGTACGAATATGGTCTGAAGGCCAACATGTCCATGGCAATTATCGGCAACAGTCCGGGCTGGGCCTATTTCAATCTGCGGGGGCAGTACGAAAGAGTCTCCATGCTCCTCGGGCCGATAGATGACGTGAGCGGGCATAGAGGCAAGGGCTGGATTACAGTAAAGGCGGACGGGAAGATAATCAAGGAGGTGGAAGTCAGTTATGAAGATGTGGCGCAGCGCATTGTCTTGGATGTGACGGGATGCCGCTGCCTGTCGTTCCATTCCGAACAGTCCGAAGGCTCCACAGCCATGGGATTGGCAGAGATAATGGCGTATCCTCCCGGGACTACTCCGGAAATATCGGACGACAGCACGGCCTCGACGGCAGATCCGAGACTGAAGAGCCTTCCGGACGTATGCAAACTCATATCCAACATTCCTCCTTATGCTGCCGGGTCAAAGGCCCAGAAGCAGATCTATGACGGGTCTTCCGACCATATCACCTTTTCTATGGGAGGCGTCAGGTTCAGCGAGGGCATCATACTATATGACAAGGTATCTGTATTGAGCAGCAACACATCGGCTTTTGCCACGTTCGATCTTGGGAACGAATTCGATTATGTGAGTTTTACGGCGGGATATATCGGCAAAAGCGGAGCGATGAACAATGACGTGCTCCGGGTCTATGCGGATGACGAACTTGTCCTCGAGGCTCCGCTGATCGCCACTGCTCCCAACAAGGACTATGTCGTGGCGATAAACCGCTGCCGCAAATTGCGCTTTGAAAATCAGGGCTCGGGTTCATTGGATGTGGCTGCATACGGAGTCGGTGATATCGTTGTCTATCGCGGAGAACCGGTGGAGAATGATCTTTTCGTGCATCCGAAGCCGGAATGTCCGCATACGGTAGATCTCATAGATCTCGGGGCACCGTATATCCACTATGTGTCTCCTATGAGCGACCATAAGGATCAGATATTCCATGACGGGTCAACCATGCGCGAGTATTTTGACTTGAACGGACAGAGAATCTACAAGGGCTTCATGCTCCAGACAAGCGTGCATTTTTCCCTTGATTATGGGCCGTTGTCCGGTACCGACGGTGCGGCGGCAGGTGCTTTGGGAGGAGCGGCAGTCGGAGCGGCTTTTGTGCCCGCCGGAATATCCGTAGGCGGGGCCATGGTCGGAAGTTCGCTGGTCGGTGCGGCTGCATTCCTGATGCTGGCTGCAGGAGGGGAGGCTATGGAGAATTCATGTGCGGCATTCAACACCTATGGCGAATACAACAGCGTAACCTTCACTGTGGCCTGCCTCAATCCGCATATCAATGCTACCGGATATACGGAAACTCTGCTCATAGGAGCGGACCACAAGGTCGTGGCTCAAGTGGCCGTTTATGATACCATGGAGCCTCAGACCATAACCGTTCCTATCGACGGTTGTGAACAGCTGATGTTCTGGTTGGCCAATACGGACAACTGGTCCGGACAGTTCATTTTCTATGACATAGTGCTTTCAAAAGACAAACTTGAACTTGATGTGCCCAAGGCTGCCAGACTGTCGGAAGCCGTTGTCACTGTTCCGGAATGGAATGCTGCGGAGCTGCAGTGCAAGTGGGAGCGGCCGAAGTCTTCCGGACAGTCGGAAGTGGATGCGTTCCTGTCCGGCATTTCGAACATGTATGAAAAGGTGGAGAAGTACGTGACTCAGATGAAACCTCAGTATGAAATATATACATACTATCTTGAAACAGATGCCGGGATGCAGTGCAAGGCCGTCACGTTGGAGTCCTTGAGAGGAGACAACCTGAACCGGATTCAGGCGGAACTGTCCGGATGCCTCAATGAACTGGAAACCTTGCAGAGTCTCAGAAGCACCATCGTTGACCTGACGATTGGTCAGGCGAGCGCCGGCATAGGCCTTTTGGAACTGGGGTTCGGGGCATTCGGCTACGGCAAACTGCTCAAGTCCGGAGGCGATGTCCTGAAGGAATGCAGGTCAGTGACGGAACAGATGTATGAGGATAAGGCTGCAGAAGCCAGGTTCCTGCAATCTGTGGTAAACGGCAAGTTTGACGCCGACGGCAAGACAAGCACCGAAACTACGATATTGTGTCCTCTTGCTGAGGGAGAAACGCCGCCTTCGGACCTGCTCCAGCAGGTGAAGCATTTTGTGTTCAGGTAATATGATGCAACCGGATAAAACCATGGACTACAGGAAAGAATTGGCAGAAGCCCGTAAGGCGGTAAAAAATTTGCCTCGAAACGGTGCGGGAACCACTATAGACGCATATTGGGAAGTGTGTTGCGGCGACGTGCTTGTCGCAGAGGAAAATTTGCGGGAGCAAAGGCGCAGCTGGGAAAACACTGCTCTTGTCAAAGAGTTTCTTGACATTGCGCAATACCTTGAAGGCTTTGACCATTTTCTTGACAGGCTGAATCAGGCGTGCAAGCGCATGGAGGATGTCATTTTCGGGCATCCGTCGCTCAAACTCAAATTGCTGAATTTCCGGCTGTCTGTCTTGAGCCGCATAGAGTCGATTAACGACCATGACTTGGGCGAAAGTGAAGATGTGATGGATATGATCCGGTTTTATGGGTCCAATATGGAGCGGGCTGACAGAGGGGAATTTGATGCCATAGAACAGAGAGGTTCTCTCAAAAGCGATCCGATAGAATGGAGTGCCGAATATGAGAGCAATATCGACGAAGTGGAACGTATTGTCGACGGGATGCTTTCGGACCATCCCCGCGGAATGGGGTTCTGCCATGCTTATTGGTCTGCCAAGGCTTATGTGCTGGAAGAAAAGTTCGGCATAGTCTGGCGCAGTCCCGCCGTCATGAATCCGGGAGTATTGTTTGATTAACGAGAGTTTGATGAATACCAAACCGATAAAATTGACATTGGAGCGTCCCTACGATAAGGTTCCCCGTTGCGGAAGCCGCTTTTGGGGCAATCCTGATTTGCCTGTGGGATATGGATATCCCTCATTTGAAGATGAGGACGGCGAGCCGTTCGAGTATCAGTTTGTATGTCAGATCAATCTGGCGGACATTGCGGAATTTGACCCGGAGGGGCTTTTGCCGCACAAGGGCCTGTTGTCGTTTTTTGCCAAAATAGACCGCTATTTGGGCCACTTTGACAACGGCACATCTTTGGGCCTTGCCTTAGGCGGACCCGATGATGTGAAGGTACTTTATTTTCCGGATGTCGTTGAGGCCGCCGATGATGTCAATGCCGGTTTTGCCGAACTGGTGCTGGTAGACGATGATGAGCAGCCTCTCAATCCTCGCGAATGGGGAATAAGATTCAATGTCCCGGACAGTGCGGACTATGCGGATGACCATGCTTTGCTTGCCGAACCGGTCCACCGCGAGTGGGAGGACTGGGATGAGCCGTGCAGCGGCTGGCGGATTCTGCTGCAGGTGGATTCCTGCTTCGCCGAGGATTATGAACTCAATTTCATCGATTGCGGTGTCCTCGATTTCCTCATTTCTCCCGAAGACCTTGCTGCCGCCCGGTTCGACCGTGTCCGTGGCCAAATTCTTTCCACATAATCCTTGTTCCGGTCGCCCCTTAACGTCGCTCCGAATTAGTTCTTGAAACTATGTATAGGCGCAGGAATGCGACCCTCGCGGCTGATGAAGTCGGAGCATCCGAAACGGTTGACCGGCATCACGGGCGCATGTCCGAGCAGGCCGCCGAACTCTACACTGTCCCCGACATCCTTGCCGGCGACAGGAATGATGCGCACGGCTGTGGTCTTCTGATTGACCATGCCGATAGCCGCCTCGTCCGCTATGATTCCCGAAATCGTTGACGCAGGCGTGTCACCCGGAATCGCAATCATGTCGAGTCCGACTGAACATACGCAGGTCATGGCTTCGAGCTTCTCGATAGTGAGTGCACCGCATTCGGCAGCCTCTATCATGCCCTGGTCCTCGCTCACGGGGATGAATGCCCCGCTGAGCCCGCCCACGTATGACGATGCCATTACTCCGCCTTTCTTTACCTTGTCGTTCAGGAGAGCGAGTGCAGCGGTTGTGCCCGGCGCACCGGCCTTTTCCACCCCGATTTCATGCAGGATGTCAGCCACGCTGTCCCCGATAGCCGGGGTAGGGGCAAGCGAAAGGTCTATGATGCCGAAAGGTATGCCGAGCCTCCGGGAAGCCTCCTGGGCAACGAGCTGGCCGACACGCGTAATCTTGAACGCAGTCTTTTTGATTGTCTCGCAGAGAACCTCAAAAGATGCGCCCCTGACGCTCTCCAAAGCATATTTTACCACGCCCGGACCGCTTACGCCCACGTTTATGATTGCATCTGTCTCCGTGACCCCGTGGAATGCCCCCGCCATGAACGGGTTGTCGTCAGGCGCATTGCAGAGCACCACGAGTTTGGCGCAGCCGAGCGAATCACGCTCCCGTGTTGCGTATGCCGTCTCTTTCACGATTTCCCCCATTATCCGCACGGCATCCATGTTGATTCCTGTCTTTGTGCTGCCCACGTTGACGGAACTGCATATCCGGGACGTGACTGCCATAGCCTCAGGAATGGACTGCATCAGCAGGCGGTCGCTCTCCGTCATTCCCTTAGACACGACGGCTGAATAGCCTCCGAGGAAATTCACGCCGACCTCTTCCGCAGCCTCGTCGAGGGCGATTGCTATCTTCACGAAATCCTTCGGAGTCCTGCAAGCGGACGCTCCCACGATTGAGACGGGGGTGACTGAAATCCTCTTATTCACAATCGGCACTCCGAACTCGCTCGAAATGTCCTCGGCGGTTTTGGCGAGGTTTCCGGCGATGCGTATGATTTTGGACTTGATTTTGGCGCAGACTTCATCGACGGTGTCGGCGGAGCAGTCGAGCAGGCTTATGCCCACGGTGATTGTCCTGACGTCGAGGTTGTCCTTCTGGATCATCCTCTGCGTCTCTATGACTTCATTTATGTTTATCATGGTGCGTCAGATTCTGTGCATTTTCTCGAAAATCTCCTCCCTCTGGCATTTTACCTGTACGCCGATTGAGTTTCCGAGGGCTTCCAGTTCGGACGCCACTGTCCTGAAATCTTCCGATATATGGCTTGTGTCGACTATCATCATCATGTTGAAATATCCCTGGACGATAGTCTGCGTGATGTCAAGAATGTTTATCTGACGCTCTGCAAGGTAGGTGCATACTTTTGCTATTATGCCCACGGTGTCCTTGCCCACGACTGTAATTATGCTCCTGTTCATGTCTTGATTTGTTGTGCAAACGACAAATATATTAACTTTGCGGAAAATTTCGGCAATAATATGAAGACGATTCTGTTTTTGGGTAATATAGGCATGGGCGAAATCCTTATAATCGCCCTTGTGGTCCTTCTCTTTTTCGGCGGACGCAAGATTCCGGAGCTCATGAGGGGGCTCGGTAAAGGAGTCAGAAGTTTCAAGGAGGGGATGTCGGAGGTTGAGAATGAGCTGAAGTTCAACGCTGACGCTCCAAAAAGTTCCCCTTCCGGGAAATCCCGACCTTCGCAGATAGCCGCGGCAAAGACTGAAAACGCCACTCCGCAGGCGGAAACACCGCAAACGACACAGGAAACGGAAGATGCCGGAGAAGGAAAATAATCCCGGCTCAGGCGAAGCCATAATGACATTCTGGGACCATCTCGAAGTGCTGAGGTGGTCTCTGATAAGGATTGCCATAGCCCTTGTGGTCATGGTGGTAGCCTGTTTCATAGCCATGCCGCACATCTTCGACGACTTCATCCTCGGACCGACATCCTCGGACTTTTTCCTTTACAGGTGGTTTTCGAGCCTGAGCCGCTCCATCCCGTTCATCCCTGACTTTTCAGACGACGGATTTTCGGTTGACATCATCAATATAAATGTCACGACGCAGTTCATGACCCACATTTCGACCTCATTCTGGCTGTCGCTCGTGCTGGTCTTTCCGTATATCGTCTATGAATTGTGGCTTTTCGTGAAGCCTGCGCTTTTCCCGAAGGAGAAAAGGAGCGTCGGCTCTGCATTCCTGTTCGGGACGCTCATGTTCTATCTAGGCTGTGCCGTCGGCTATTGCCTTGTGTTCCCGTTCACGTTCCGCTTCCTTGCGGAATATTCTTTGAGCGACGCCGTTGCGAACCAGATTTCGCTCAATTCCTACATGTCCAATTTCCTCGGGATGATTTTCGTCATGGGGCTCGTGTTCGAGATGCCGCCTCTTGCCTGGGTGCTTTCCAAATTGGGAATCCTGCACAGGGAGTTCCTGAAAAAATACCGCCGCCATGCAGTCGTGCTGCTTATGGTGGCGGCGGCAATCATCACTCCTTCCGGAGACCCGTTCACTCTGATGCTCGTGTTCGTGCCGCTGTATCTGCTTTACGAACTTGCGGTATGCATTGTGAAACCTTCCCCGTCAGAGGAATTGCATTAATATCCGAAACCTGTGACTTCAGTCGAGATTTCTCCGATGCTTGGGGAACTTTCTTTTGCAATCACTGCTGACTGGACCTTTATGTACCTTATTGACGCAAGGTTTGCTATATTCCCTTCCTCGTCCACGGCATTTGCAATGTCGAAGCCTGTCGGCTCCGTTGACGGCATTCCTGAAGAACCGGGTACAGGGATATCCACATAACCGGTCTCGTATGTCCCTGTCTCCCATTTGTTTGTGTCTGTGTTGAAATGTAGCCTGCATTCAAGGCGGGTCCCGTTCAGGGTGTATTCAGGGCCGCTTATCCATTGCGGCCAATAACTGTTGTCGTGGAACTGAGGCAGGTATGTGACCTTGCCCTCATTGCCGTCGCTGTCTGTCCAGATTATGTCTCCGGGCTCACCGTCTTCAGTCTGATGATACGTGACCGAATAGCCGGTAAATTCACTGTCTTCCCCCTTGAGCCGGAACCATGCAGTCCCGTCTGAGGAAACCCATACGATTCCCGGTTCGGAGTTGCCGTCGAATGAGTTTCCTGAAATCGTGAAATCGTCTCCGGCATTGTTGATGATTTCTTCGGAGGACTCCACCACGATGTAGCCCCCGAATGTGCCGAGGGATACGAAATAACCTTCATCCAGCCGTCCCTGAGCCCATGCCGCCGCTTCTGCTGCCGTGTTGCAGGAGAATCCTTCATTTATGAACTGCCCCGGTGCCGGGGTGTATTCGATGACGGTGAAGCCGGCTTCCGGTTCAGCCGTGATTATGTCTGTCTTGTTGCATGAGAGCGGCAGGATTGCTGCGGCAGCCGCCAATGCCGCCTTTGTGTATGTCTTCATTGTTTTTTGAATTTGTCTATTCCGAATACCCGGCCGATATCCCCGCAGGATGCCATTTCGGCTGATGTGCGGAAAATCACTCCCGGAGGATCGAACAGCAGGATGTCGTCCGATTCTTCGAGGGCGATGTCGAGGTCATGGGTCGAAAACAGGACGGTCTTGCCGGATTCTGCGGCAAGGGAATGCAGGAGGGATACCGTTGCATATTTCCCCGGAAGGTCGAGGAACGCGGTTGGCTCGTCGAGGAGCATTATGGGGGTGTCCTGGGCAAGGGCCCTGGCTATCATGATTCTCTGGCATTCGCCGTCGGACATGCTGTCCATTGTCCTGTCCGCATAGTCTTCCATTCCCGTAAGTCTGAGGCTGTGGTGTATGATTTCACGGTCTTCTGCCGTGGTCTGTCCTATCCAGTTCGTGTATGGGGCACGTCCGAGTGCCACGAGATCCTCGCATCTGAGGTTGGGGATTCGCACCTTTTCCGTGCCCACGAACGACACCAGTCTTGCCGTTTCCCCGCTGTCGAGAGTACACACATTCCTGCCTCCGACAGAAATTTCGCCGGCTGCCGGTTTCCCGAGTCCGGAAATGGCCCTCATGAGCGTGCTCTTGCCGGCTCCGTTGCGTCCGAGAATGGCTGTCAGCCGTCCCGGAGTGAATTTCACGGAAACATTTGCAAGCAGGGTGCGTCTGCCGTATGCGAGCGTGATGTCCTTTATTTCAAGTGCGGGTGTCATATCGTTATTTTTCTGTTTCTGATTACTACCCAGATGATTACAGGGATTCCGAGCAGGGAGGTTATGGCGTTGACGGGCAGGGTGGAACTCTTGGATATCATGTCGCACAGGAGCATGAGCGAGGCTCCGCAGAGGACCGTACCCGGCAGGAGCACCCTGTGGTCGGCATTTCTGGTAATGAACCGTGTGATGTGCGGAACGGCAAGTCCCACGAAGCCGAGAGGCCCGCAGAATGCCGTGACCGTACCGGAAAGCAGGACGGTCGAAAGGAAAATCACGTTCCTCGAACGTCTTACGTCAAGTCCCATTGTCACGGCGTAGTTTTCTCCGAGCATCAGCAGGTTCAGGGGCTTTATGGATGCCACAGCAAGGGCAAGCCCTGCCACCACTGCCGTTGCGAGGAAGCACAGCTGAACGTCCGTGACATTGCCGAGACTGCCCATTGTCCATACCACATACGATTTCAGGGACATTTCGTCGCTGAGAAACTGGAGAATCTGCACCACAGCGTCGATTCCCGAACCGAGCATCATTCCGAGTATCAGGATGACCATGATGTCCTTTATCTTCCTGCTGACAAAGGCGATGAGTATGAGGACGGCGGCAGCGCCGAGCCATGCCGCTCCCGCAAGCCCCAATGAACCGAACACGGATTCTCCGATTATGGCAGACGAGGCTGCACCGAGCACATAGACCGCCGCTCCGAGGGATGCGCCGGAGCTGACTCCGAGCACGTATGGTCCTGCAAGAGGGTTGCGGAACAGGGTCTGCATCATCAGACCGCTCACGGAAACAGCTATTCCGGCAAGGAGGGCGGTCACCGCTTTCATCAGGCGGATGTCCAGCACGATTGTCCTTGTCTGCTGGGATACGTCCCCTCCTGTCAGGGATTTCCACACGTCCGACAGGGGTATGGAGGTGCTTCCGACGAGGATGTCGGCTAAGAAGAGCGCAGCCGTGAGTACGACTGCCAATATCCAGTGCAACTTTTTCATTTATTCCAGTTTACGGTAGTAAGTCAGGCTGTCGTTCCGGGTGAGTCCCGCATGAAAAATATTTATGAGGTCGGCGAGCACGAGATCCGGACGCACCTGCCCAGATTCCCAAAAGTCGTTTCCGCCCTCCGGCGAGATGCGCCTGTTGCAGTTATACACATTGCCTTCCCTCAAGCTTTTCACGTCCGCAAATTTCGGATAGGAGTTTGTCAGTTCCCTGAGACTGGTGAACTGCCCCACATTCAGCCAGTAGTCCGCATCCGAGGCAAGAATGTATGCCTCTTCCATGTCCACGGGCATGGATTTGTTGCTCCCGTTCGCCTTATAGACGTATTCCGCTCCTGCATCCTCTATCATCGCAGCCATTGCCGTGCCCCTTGAAGCCATGTACCAGGTGTCCCCGTATGGGGTGTTGAGCATCACTTTTGGCTTTGCAAGCGTGTCGGACACCATTCCTTTGAGGTATTCATATCTTTCTTCAATGTTCCGGAAGACGGTTTCCCCGACTTCCCTGCATCCTGTGATTTCCGCTACTGCCACAATCCATTCGGCCCTGCCGAGAGGGTCAGGTTCGAGATATTCTCCCATGTAGATGTACGGGATCCCCAGCGAGCGCAGACGGCTTTCCATTGCACTGGATGCGCTTATCCCGTAGAGCATCACGAGGTCTGGGGACAAGGCTGCAAGTTTCTCGAAGTCAGCCCCGGTTTCGTTGCCCACATCAGCGATTGAGTCCCTGCGGCTTCGTATATGTTCGTTTGTGATGAAATTCAGTCCCGAAACGCCCTTGATCCTGTCAGTTTCCTTCAGCAGTTCGAGCATGGCTATGTAGGATGACGACATGGCCACAATCCTTTTGGCTTCGCCATTGATTACCTGCCCTCTGAACCCCTGCGGGGGATTTTCCCCGTTCCGGGAAATGAAAAGGTCGGTGGCAACGGAATCCGCACCCTGCCATGCCGCCTTCACCCTTATGACACGGCTCATGCTGTCCTTTGCCCCGAGGATTTCAAATCCGTCGGCGTATTCAGGGGCATAATATACGGTGTCGAACTTTGCCGTGCCCGGACGTCCTGCGCAGGAGCAAAGTGCGGCGAATGCCATTATTGCTGTTATTGTCCTTATTATGTTTTTCATTTCTTGTCCCTTTTGCCTAATTTCGGCGTGATTCCCACGAATATTTCGAAGTTTATTCCCGGCATCGGCCGTGCGAGCACCGAGAGGTATTTTTCGTTGAAAAGATTTTTGATGGCGGCCGATACCGACAGCCCTGCCCACCTGAAGTCGAATGCACGGTTGAGCGTGAGGTCATTCATGAAATATGGCGGGACTGAGCCTGAGATTGTGTAGTCGTTGCTCGTCATGGTGTAACGCCTGCTGTACCAGCACCATTTCCACGCCACCGACCATTTCCTGTAATGCAGGCTTGCAATGAACGAGGATGAAAATTCCGGGATATAGACGAGCTGTTTTCCCACCGACTCGTCGCCTGCGCTTCTCGGTTCTCCGCAGTTGATTGACGGCGACCACGTGAAATTGCCGTTGAACGTCAGTTTCCAGTCTTCGGCAGGCTGCCATTCAGCCCCGAGTTTCTGCTCCACACCGTATGCGTGGACTTTCGATACATTCATCGGAGTGTAGAAGTCCTTTTTCGCCCCGTTCGGCACCCAAAGTATCCAGTCATCTATCCATGAGTCGAACCAATAGCCTTCTGCGCTGATGCTGAACCTTTTGCCGAATTTTCTCGACAGGGAATAGCCTGCATCGTACGTGAACCCCGATTCCGGTTTCAGGTCGGGATTGCCGCCGGGCATGAAATAGAGGTCGTTGAGGGTAGGGAAGCGGTAATTCCGTGAGACGGAGCCTTTCAGATACAGGTTCCATTTTTCGGAGAGCAGCACGTCGGCGTTGAATGCAGGAATGACGGGGGAGAATGACGAGCCGAACATGTCCTCCCTGAATGACAGGGAAAGCCCCACACGTTTCCACGGTTTCCATTTCGCCGACACGAATGCGGAGATTTCCGTCCGGGAGGCATCGTAGCCGACTTTTGCACTCTCGTTGCCAAGCACCACGATGCTTTCGTCAGCGGATTTCACAAAGTGCTGATGGACAGAAACATTGCCTGTAAGATACCATTTGTCTCCCAGATAGTGTTCATAACTTCCCTTTGCATACACCGTGTTGACCTTGCTCCGGGATTTTGTCATATAGACCCATGTGCCGTCGCCCTTGTCCCTTGCATAGTCGTAGTCGAGGGCAGTGCCGGAATATCCTGCAGAGACTTCCGCCTTGCTTCTCGCCCATGACTTTTTCCAGGATGCGACAGCCCTCAATGTGCTTTCCCTCTGTTCATTGAGGAAGCCCGTGTTGTCCCCGTAGTCAACGGAAAGCTGCGGGAGCTGCCTGTATGAGTTCAGATACCATGCGGAGAGGGAGAACTTGTGCCCTTTCGGAGTGTCGTATGAGAGTTCCTGCATTGCATGGAAGTCTCGCCATGCCCCGCTTTCGTATTCCTCGACAGGATGCCAGCTTTCGATGATGTTCATGTTCTCGTCGTAGCGAACCTCCTTCTTGTCCATGTTCACGTATTTGAACTTGTTTTCGGAGGTTGAGAGAAGCAGTTTTGTGGAGGATTTGAAACGTTTTCCGCCGTAAGTCATCTTCAGAAATTCGTCTGCCGTCAGGAATGAGCCGAAGCCCTGGATGTACTGGAGATTGAAGCCTTCCTCCTGCGGCGGTTTCGTGTTGAGGATTACGGCTCCTCCGAGTCCTCCGCCGACTGCCTGGAGCGAGGATGTGCCGTGGAGCAGGGAGGCTTCGTTCATGAAATAGGACGGTATCATCGAGAAATCCGTCATCCCGAGCATCGGGGAATTGATTTTCATGCCGTTCCACAATACCTGCGTGTGCGAAGCGGAAGTTCCCCGGAAAGAGACGGTAGACATTGAACTCCTGCCGTACTGCTTCACGAAAAGGGAGGAATTGTATGTGAGGATGTCAGCGAGGGAGAGGGATATGTTTTCTTTCAGGGCAAGACTGTCGAATTCCGTCCTGTTGACTCCTGTCTCCTTTAGCGGGCGGAGTCCCGTGACGCTGGATGCTCTCAATGTGTCTGTTATTTCACGCGTTTCAGGCATGTGCGGAGCATCCGGGACTTCGAGGGCGGACATGCGGCTTTCTGCATTTGCTCCGGGCTGGGCAAATGCAAGGATTGCGGCAGCAAGTATGAGGCTTTTCTTTCTCATGTGTCTAATACCAGCAGAATGCTCCCGGGCTGATTCCCGTCCTGAATTCGTCTATGAGTTTTCCCGAAGGGGAATATCTGTAAACAATCCCTTTCTGTTGCCAGTCTATTGCGTCGGCAACGTATATGTCCGAATTGAACGGACATACTCCGAGGGCGTAATATTTTGTGTCACGGCTTTCGATGAAGGGTTTTTGCGGCAGGCTTTCGTCCTTTACCGACATTTTCCAGACCCCGTCGTTGATGAAATAAAGACTGTCTTTTGCGAGGTTTGTCTCTATTGCGTATGGCCTGCCGTCCCCGTAGAACGTGAACGTCTTTTCTATCGTGAATGTTTCCGGGTCAATCCTGCTGAGGGTCGGCTTTTCATATCCCGCAGGGCTGCCCTCATAGCCTCCGTCCGTCAGCACCCAAAGTTTTCCGTCGGCATCAGCCGCCATTGCCGTGGGCTGGATGCCTATGCGCAGTTCACCAGTGACCTTGTCGGTTTTTGTGTCTATTTTCAGGATTTTGTCCTGGTAGGACCAGCAGTTCGTTATTATATAGTCCCCGAAACCTATCATTTCTTCCGTAGAGCCGGTCTCGTTGCTCATTCCTGTGTCGATATAGCCGGTGATTTCATATCTTTTCGGGTTCACTATGAAGATCCTGTTGTCCCAGAGTTGGGTGACGTATGCCTTTTCGTCCGAAATAAAATGAATGTAGCGGGGCGAGGTGAAGCCTGTAATCCTTCCCTTTTCCTTGAATGTCACGGGGTCGACGGCGAATATCACGTGCGAGTTGTTCACCACAATCCAGAGCGTGCCGTCGTGCATTGTCATCGACTGGGCCACATCCCCGAGCTTTTGTCCGTTGGCCCGGATGAACACGTCGTTCTCCACCGTTCCCGAGGCAATGTCGTAGAATGAAAGCGAGGCATTCCCATACTGGAAATTCCCCTCGTTGGCTATGAAGAGACCCTGTCCCGGCACTGGCGTGACGTCAATGTCCGTGTCGAGGTCGTAGTCCCATTCCATGCAGCCCTGGAATGTGGCTGCACAAAGGAGAATATATGTCAGAAATCGCCCGATATGCTTCATTTCGTTGTCCTTGTTGCGCACACGGGCATGTCGGGAAGACTTTTCCCTGAAGGAGGCAATCAACCGTAATCCCGCGGTGCATTGTAATGCGGCTGTCGAGGCAGGTCTTCTGACTTATCCTTGACTCCTTGCGCCTTCCCGGTATATACCAGTGGCATTTGTCAAGAAGTCTCCGAAGCGTAATGGCTGGCAATCTGCTGCGGTTGCCTCGCCTTCGTGCACCTTGCATCTTACCGGCTCTTCCGCTTCGGATATTGAAGCGGGCTTCGGAAGGAAATACAGCAACGGGTATTGTTCCGGATTTTCACCGGATTCCCTATCAAGTCGTAATCGACACCTGACAACTGTCGCAAATATAATCAGTTATTTCGTAACTTTGCAAAAATGTAATTCGGATATGGGACTTGAAACAGGGTTTCCCGGCGAACGGGTCATAGTTCTGCCCGCCCCCTTTGTGGATTTGATGCGGGATGACCCCCTTGTGGGGGACCTGTATCTTTGCTCCATGGGCCATATTACCCATGCGAGGCATCATGCAGTCGAGCGTCCTGACGGCGGGGACACCTATGTGTTCCTCTATTGCGTCTGGGGACGCGGCCATATATCCGTGGGCTCCCACGAAATGGTCCTGAATGCGAACCAGTGTGTCGTGCTGCCCAAAGGCGTGCCGATGTCATGGCGTTCTTCCGACGATGAGCCGTGGAGCATATACTGGATATGTTTCGACGGCGACAAGGGGAAAATCTATGCCAAGTCCATGGCTGCCCCTGCAAATGTGCTCCCCTCGATTTATACGAGGATAGAGCAGAGAACCGAACTTTTCGACAAGATGTATGCAATCCTCTGCGATGCGCCCACAATCGAAAAGCTGGAGTATGTCAACCAGATTCTTCCCCACTTTCTCGCTTCATTCAGGTATCGGGACCATGACCATGCTGTCGCTGACCCGCCCCCCGGATATTCGGAAGGTATGGTCGGCAAGGTTCTGCAGTACATGAACGACAATGTGGAAAGGAGGCTTACCATGAAAGAGATAGCCGATTTCGCCGGTCTCAGCGAATCCTATTTCTACAGGCGTTTCGTACAGCAGATGTCCATGTCTCCGATAGACTATTTCATCCGGCTCAAAATCAACAAGGCAGCGATATTGCTGCTGAAGACTTCCATGTCCATTTCGCAGATTTCTGCGAAACTCGGCTTCGGAAGCCCGGACTATTTTTCGAGAACCTTCAGGAAGGTTCTCGGCATTTCTGCCACAGAGTTCCGAAAACAGGACTTTCGGCTATGAGCCGAAAGTCCGTATTGTCTTAACCCCTCCGGCTTCGCCCTGCTCGCTTTCGATTCAAGCGTAGCGCATAACCCTTTTCAGGCATTCTCATTATAGTCGGCGACAGCCTTGTAGAAAGCCTCGATGTTTGCGAACGGGATTCCCGGCGGCACGTCGCAGCCTGTGGAAATCACGAAATTCTTGTGGCCTTTCGCCTTTTCGAGCAAAGCTTTCGTGTCGGCGTACACCTGCTCCGGGGTCTCGTTCTTGAACACTCCGACAGGATCGAGGTTGCCCATTACCAGAACATCCCCAGGACAGTCCCTCAAAGCATCAGCCATGTCAATCTTGTTCCCGAAATGATAAGCTGCAGCTCCTGTATAGACCATTGCCTCCGTGCAGTGTCCGCCGTTTCCGCAGTTGTGGAGAATCACGGCGAATGAGTCGTCCTGCACTTCGTCAATTATCTGTTTCACATATACTGACGAATATGCCTTGCAGTCCTCGTTCGGAAGCAGACCCGCAGCCGGCTCTGCCATGATGACCCCGTTCACTCCACATGCTTTCAGTGCCTTGCAGTATTCAAGGATGAATGCCGTGCATTTTTCGAGAAGCAGTTTTATCGTGTCCGGGTCGGTGTATATGCCCATCATGATTTCTGTCATGTCGTAGAGCCTTCCTGCGAGGGAATATGGCCCGATGCATCCTGCAAATACGGGCTTGTCCTTTATGTTCTCGGCAGAGAGCCTGTTGGCTTTCAGGTATTCAGGGACTCTCGCTGCGCTTGTCGAAGGCACCTGGAGGTTTTCGACTTCCTCACGGTTTGATACCAGCCTGCCCACAACGCTCGGCACCTCATCGTCCGAGAATACGAGTTTTGCGCCGAATGCCTCAGCCTCGACGGTAAGGTCCATTATCACGGTACATGCTGCAGACTGAGGATATTTCCTGTTCAGTGCATCTATTGCCTTGAAATGGTTTTCTCCGTTTGTGACGGCATCGGTGACCGTCATTCCGAGAAGTTCTATGCCCGGATTGGTCATGATCGGCATTGCTGCCGTCTTGTCTGACTCTATCAGGGAACTTATCCAATTTCTGATGTTCATTTCTTCTGTTTTTTGAGTTTCTTGTAGCATCCTTCAAAAGTGCAGATTGCGCATCCGTACGGTTTCTTTTCGATATTCCTGCCTATTCCGACAAGATTGCTCACGGATTTCACAGGAATCATCAGTCCGGACTCGGTCAGCCTTATTCCGCACGGTTCCGGCGGAAGCAGGGAGAACAGGGCTTTCTGATCGGCGACAGACCATTCGCAGTGTCCAGGACTGTATGCGAAACTTGTCCTCAATCCGAGGCTTTCCTGTTTCTGCGCTATGTCTGCGAATGCAATTGCACTGACGGTCTCGGCAATTACCGACCCTGCAAGATCAGCAAAAAAAGCCTTGACGATATTCCCTCCGTTGCTTAGGGAGCGGCAATATTCCTCGAACTCCACTCCTGCCGTACCTGCGTATATGGCGAACCTGTCTGCTTCTGTAAGGTATCCGGCAATTCTTTTTCCCGGGGACAGGATGGTCTTTCCTATTTCTATCCGCTCTCCGGTACTGCGGCCTTCGTGTATTTCATAGCAGTACATCGGCCGGCAGATTCTGCTGATTTCTTCCCGGACTTCGCCGAACAGTATGGCTGAATCGCCTTCTGGCACATACCCTCCGTTTCCGGTTTCATCCCATAACCTGTCCCACCTTATCCCGAGTTCCGGGAAAGGGATGCTTTTCTGTATCATTATGTATTTGCCGTTTACGCGAGAAGCCTGCGCGCCATTGCGACTGCGTCATTGGCGTTGGAGCTGTATCCGTCCGCTCCGATTGCCATTGCGAAATCGTTGTTCAGAGGTGCGCCGCCTACCATAATCTTCACTTTGTTCCTTATTCCGGCAGCCTCTACTGCAGACACGACTTCCTTCATGTAGTTCATTGTGGTGGTGAGCAGGGCTGACATGCAGATGATGTCCGCATTGTGTTCCTTTGCAGCTTCCACGAATTTTTCTCCCGGCACATCCACTCCGAGGTTGAAGACTTCGAATCCGCAGCCTTCGAGCATTGATGCCACGAGGTTCTTTCCGATGTCGTGGAGGTCGCCTTTTACGGTCCCGATTACGATCGTGCCTGCGCTGGATGCGTTTTCGGCCTTGAGAAGAGGTTTGAGGATATCGAGGGCTCCTTTCATTGCCCTTGCGCTCATGAGAAGATTCGGCACGAATGCCTTTCCGGCTTCGAAACGTGCTCCGATTTCTTCCATTCCCTTGACCATGTAGTCATTGATGATGTTCTGAGGATCGACACCCTCTGCGATTGCAGCGTTTGTGACTTCTACTGCCTGTTCGAGTTTACCGTTGAGGATAGCCTCGTAAAGTCCTTCCAAATTAGCCATGATAGTGTAAAATGTAAGATGTTAATGTCTTTAATTATGTATCGGCAAAGGTACGCATAAAACATTCCTCGTATCTTCACTATTCGTGCTTATTTACTGTACTATTATTGCCCTCATCGCAGACCAACCTCTACTCCTTAAATATATTATGATTAAAAAAAGAAAAATTTACATCAGAAAAAGAAAAATCAGCATAGTACCGCTTGTTCCGGTCGTGTGTTGTCCATATATTTATCCCGATGCGAAAATTGGGAGAATATGGAGAGTAAAGGGGAAATCATCCTGTATCAGCCTGATGACGAAGTGAAGCTGGATGTCCGGCTGGAGAATGAGACCGTATGGCTTAACAGGAATCAGATGCCGGTTAAATCCAGACGAGGTATAGAGTTCAGGCGATGGGCAAACAAAGTCCTGAAAGAATATCTGCTGAAAGGGTATTCCATTAACCTGCGGATGAACCGTCTGGAAGAAAAGTTGGAAGACAGGCTGCACGAGCATGACCGTCAGATAGAGTACCTGACAGACAAAGTGGACTTTTTCGTCCGCACATCTCTCCCTCCGGTCGAAGGCATTTTCTATGACGGCCAGGTCGTCGGTCATCACGGCAGACCTGTAATGTCCAGGATGAAAGGAAAATCAGAAGAAAAGGTTGTTGCAGTATTCGTCCTGGAAGGCGGGGTCGGTCTCCAGCGAATAGTGCGACAGCAGAGGCATGATTTCCTCGATTTCCTGCTGCGAACTTGCGAACGTCATTTCCCGGCATCCCGCAAGGGCGGAATTACCTGCCTTTGACACCTGAAAATCCCCGACAGCCTTGACAAGACCTATCTCACGTGCTTTTCCGATATCAAGCCAGTTCCCGAGTCCGCCGGCAATGTAGATTGTCCCGATGTCCTCAAGCCTGATTCCGAGCCGCCTGACAAGCAGGTCAAACCCCGTGGCAATGGCTGCCTTTGCCAGCTGGAACTCTCTTATGTCCCTGTCGTAAAGGGCTACATTCCCCGCTATCGGCAGGCTGTGCAGGCTTTCGTCGGCTATCCTTCCGTCGGAAGTTATCTGTCCTGTCTTTATAAAATAATGTACGGCATCAATCAGACCGCTTCCGCAGATTCCTGCAGGGCTCGCATTGCCGATTGTCTCTGCAGCCCCTGTCTTTGCGTCGATTCTGCATACCGCCCCGCTGACAGCCCTCATGCCGTTTGTGATGTTCACACCTTCGAATGCCGGACCAGCCGCTGTAGAAGTGCAGAGGATCTTCTCCCTGTTGCCGATGACGATTTCCCCGTTCGTCCCGAGGTCCATAAGGGCTGTCCACTTGCTGCTCCTGTGGATTCCAAGGCGGAAAATTCCGGCAAGGATGTCGCTGCCCACAAAATGGCTGATGTTCGGCATGAATTGTATGACACACGACTCCGGAAGTTCCCATTGCAGTTCGGCCGGGGAAAATTCCCTTTTCCCGTTATGCTCCGACTGGAACGGATATGCAGACAGGGGAGTCACGTCGATGCCGCAGAAAAGATGGTGCATCACGCTGTTCCCGACCAATGTCACGTTCCGTATGTCGTCTGTCCCTGCGGAAGCGGTCATTGCCGAAATCATCCGCCCTATCTGACTCCGCACCGTGTGCATCAGCTTGTCAAGGTATTCCTGCCCCTGAATGGCGTATGCGATACGTGAAATTATGTCCGCCCCGTAGCTGTTTTGTTCGTTTATCTCGGAAAATGTTTCCTTGACCGTTCCGTCCATCCTGTCAATCAGTTGGGCGACAATGGTCGTTGAGCCGAGGTCCACTGCAACAGCGAACCCTTCCTCACCCTTCCGGGCTGTCCCCTCATTGTCGGACAGGATAACCTGTTCCCTTTGCGGGATGCGGATGCTCAAGTCTTCCGTCACATGTCCGAGGCAGGCTATTCTCCAGTGCTTGCCGTCCAGCCCTTTCCGTTTCAGGAGAGCCTGCTCCGTGTCGGAGGTTGCCATGTTCCCCGAAAGGATTTCAACATGGCAGTTCCCGCACAACCCCTTGCCTCCGCAGGGGAAATCTATGCCGTATTTTCCGATTATTTCTTTCAGCGGAGAGCCGTGCTCCGCAACAATGTCGATGTTGTGAGGTTCTATGTGTATCGTATGTGTCATGTGGTCTGTCATTTCGGGTGCCGCTGAACGGCAATAAGAATGACTGAAAAGGGTATTTTCAGCCTTTTCAGTCATCCTTATTAGAAGGACGAAGCCGTCCTTTTGATTTATTCGGAGACTTTGAAGTCTTCCTTGCCTACGCCGCAGAGAGGGCATACCCAGTCTGCCGGGAGGTCTTCGAATGCAGTTCCCGGCTCAATTCCGCTGTCTGGATCTCCCACTGCAGGATCATATTCGTATCCGCATACGATGCAAATGTATTTCTTCATGATAACAATGTTTTTTGTGAGTTATTAATACTATATGTGCAGCCATGTTCCCTCTAGAGGCGGGCGGCTACTTTTTCCCAGTCGACGATTCCCAAAAGGGCTTCGATGTAGGATGCCCTGAGGTTTCTGTAATCTATGTAATAGGCATGTTCCCATACGTCAATGGTCAGCAATGGCTTATGACCCTTGGTCATGGGATTGCCGGCATTCGGTTCCTGGCTTATCACCAGTTTGCCTTCCTTGTCTTCGCTCAGCCAGGCCCATCCAGAACCGAACAGGGTTGCAGCAGCCTTTGTAAGTTCGGCACGGAAACCTGCCACGGATCCGAAATCCTTGACGAGCCTTTCTTCAAGTGCAGCCGGCATGGCTGACGGTGTCGGAGAAAGGGTGCTGAAAAAGAAATCATGGTTCCATGCCTGGGCGGCATTGTTGTATATCGCACCGCCTGCGGTTCTTACGATTTCTTCAATCTCCATTTCCTCGTATGGAGAATTCTCGATCATCTTGTTAAGATTGTCGATGTAGGTCTGGAAATGCTTGCCGTAATGGTAGTCAATCGTTTCTCTGCTCATGACCGGAGCAAGTGCATCCGGCGAGTATGGAAGCGCAGGCAAAGAATGTTTCATAATGTTTAATTTTTAAATGTGCCGAAGCACGACAAAGACAAAGATACGCAAATTTTCATTATCTGTCCAAGTCCTCCGCAAAAATGTTCGCTTCGCTCGTCGAAATGACGCTTACGTTTCTTCATGGCAAATAAATTTACTCTGAACTCGAATTTGGCTACTTTTTGATTATATTTGCCGCCCGATATACTGAAATGACATGTTCCTGCCGATAGCATTGACGATACTGATTTCAGCCGCACCGTCTCCGACAGAGGAAGCGATGGTGCTCGACACATTGCAGGGGGCGGTGCTCGTATCCTCGGCAAAGCAGGTTCTTCCGGTAGAAAAGATGCCTTCGGCAATCTCGGTGGCTACAATGGCTGAAATCGAAGACAGGGGAATAGGGGGCGTAAAAGGCTTCACGTCAGTAGTCCCGAACCTGCATATCCCCGACTACGGTTCGGCAATGACATCTTCGGTCTATCTCCGCGGCATGGGCTCCAGGATGGACAATCCTATAATGGGGCTCTACATCGACGACATTCCCATAATGAACAAGAATGCCTACGACTTCGATTTCAACGACATGGCTGATGCCGTCCTGCTCCGGGGGCCACAGTCCACACTCTACGGCAGGAATTCGATGTGCGGTGTCCTTGCGCTCACGACGCTCTCTTCACGGGACTTCAACGGATACCGTGCCTCTGTCGAGTACGGCAATGCCAATACGCTGAATGTCAAGGCTTCCGCCTATTGGAAATCAGGTTTCAGCTTCACGGCAGGCTATCGCCATTCCGACGGCTTCTGGTACAACAACTACGACGGCCGGCAGGCGGACGGCTATGACTCCTTCAACGCAGGCTTCAAGGCAAGGAAAAGCCTCAGGACAGACCTGCTTTTTGAAAACATCCTATCCATATCGCTTCTCGGACAGGACGGCTATGCCTACCGGCAATACGATGAGGCGTCAGGTGTACTTCTTCCTCTTTCATACAACGATCCGAGCGGGTACCGGCGGCTGAATGTCAGGGAAGGGATAAAGTTCAAGTACATGGACAGCGGATTTTCGCTAAATTCCGTGACAAGCCTCCAGTTCCTTTCGGATGAAATGACGCTGGACCAGGACTTTACGGACGCATCCCTCTTCACTTTGCGTCAGGCACAGAACGAAGGCACAATCACCCAGGAACTTATCCTGAAACCTGAAATGCCGTGGCGCACCTCGTGGTGGAACTGGCAGACTGGCTTCTTCGGCTTCTTCAGATACAACGGGACATCTGCCCCGGTGAGATTCAAGCGGGACGGCATCGACGACATAATTCTCGCCAACGCTAACGCAGGTATCCAGGCCGGTTTCCCCGGAGCGCAGCTTCTCATCGAGGAAAACGAATTTGACATATCCAGCGATTTCGGAATCATGACCGGTGGCGCAGCCCTCTACCATGAATCCTACTTTACCGCCGGGAAATGGCAGTTCACGGCAGGAATACGCTTCGACTACGAGGGGGCAAGAATGGACTATGACAGCCGGGCATCCCTGCATTACAGGTTTGAGGCACCCGGGCTTGACTCAGGCACAGGCTACCGCCCGTATGAATGTGTATATAAGGGCTACGAAAACAACAGCTATTTCGAATTCATGCCGAAAATCTCGGCCTTGTATGATTTCGGTGCAGTAAAGGCATTTGTGACCGCATCCGAGGGCTACAAGGCTGGAGGATTCAATGTACAGATATTTTCCGACATCCTGCAGAATATGATGATGAACGGGATAATGGATGACCTGGGAGTCCATTTCAGCACACCTTCGGTCAGTCCAGGGGCGGATAACACCGTCTATAAGCCGGAAAAATGCCTCAATCTCGAAGCAGGGATGAGGTTTGAGATCCCGAAAAGGAATTACCGCCTTTCAGGCTCTGTTTCAGCATTCCACATGGCATGTACGGACCAGCAGATTACTGTTTTCCCTCCGGGCATGAACACGGGCAGGATGATGTCCAATGTCGGACGCTCGAGAAGTACGGGAGTGGAGGCTGACCTGGCTTTCGGATGGAAAGGGCTTTCCTTTACTGCGGCATACGGCTGGTGCGACGCAAGGTTCGTGGAATACGACGACGGCAACAACGACTGGTCCGGCAACAGGATTCCGTACTCTCCCGAACATACCATAAATTCAAGGCTTTCATACATGTGGAATATTGACAGGGGAGTGTTCAGGTCAATATCGGCATATTTGGACTACAGTGCGACGGGGCGGATCTGGTGGAACGAGTCCAACACCCTCAGTGAGCCTTTCCGCTCGTTTCTCGGAGCAGGCATCCGTGCCACTTTCGACAAATACGAGGTGTGGCTCAGAGGAGAAAACCTCACGGACACGCAATACAGGACATTTTATTTCAAATCGGTGGGCAGGTCGTTTTTCCAGGTGGGGAAACCGGTCCGCTTCACAATAGGAGTATCATTGGAAATATGAAGACAAGATTTTTTCTCATGGCGGCAGCGGCATTGCTTTTCGCCTCATGTTCGGAAGCAGAAACGGAAAACGGCACCCAGGACGACGGTTCAGCCGTTACGGGAGTACAGCAATATTCGGGAAGCATGGTCGTGACCTATGAGGGCGAAGAATATGCGACGAACGACATCGTGGTTGAGGTGACTTTCTCGGAAGATGGCAGCAGCATGGACATCAAGATGCTGAAAGTGAAGTTCGTGCCGCAGATGCCCGTTACTCTGGACGTGCTCATTCCGGGAGTCGGAATTGACGGCAGTTCTCCGGATTCGGGAACGGTAACGTTCAGTGGTGACGATATTATACCATATATGGCAAATGGAGCCTATGACAGGTTTATAGTGAACGACTTGACAGGTAAGTTGGAGAACGGCAACATCTCGTTTTCGCTGTATTTCGGAGACTATCCCACCTCATATTCAGGCACTGTCCTGGAGTAACTCTTACGATTCTCTGTTGTGAAGAATGTTTTTCTTTACAATTGTAATAAATCGCTGAAACGCCGAAAAATTTTAGCAAAAAAATTTGCAGATGAGTTTATAATTATTACCTTTGCATCGGACATAAAATTTTTTCGTGTCTATTTGTTAAGTTCGTTTTATATACGGGCAGATTCCTTGGGGAGGGAATCTGCCCATTCTTTTTTTGCGCATTGGGGTGTCGAATTTTCTTCGAATTAACGATTTTTTAGTAAATTTGGCCAGTTTTTGGTCATGTTGAATCATAAAATTTTTAACAATAAAACTATTAATGCAATGAGCAAGAAAAATGGAAATGTCCTGGCGATTGCGATCATGTTCTTCCTTTTCGGCATGATTTCTTTCGTGACAGGACTTCAGAATCCGATGGCGATTATCGTCAAAAATCAATTTGAGGCTTCCAACGCAATGTCCCAACTCGGAAACCTCGCAAATTTCATAGCTTATGCTTTCATGGGACTTCCGGCAGGATTCATACTCAAGAGGTACGGATATAAGAAAACAGCGCTTGCAGCCGTTACTGTCGGCTTCGTCGGAGTCGGCATTTCTTATATTTCCGGGCTTCTGGGCAGTTTTGGCGTGTATCTGACGGGAGCGTTCGTGTCCGGCTTCTCTATGTGCATGCTCAACACCGTCGTTAACCCGATGCTCAACACCCTCGGCGGCGGAGGAAACAAGGGCAACCAGCTTATCCAGTTCGGAGGCTCCATCAACTCCCTCATGGCCACCATTGTTCCTGTGTTCGTGGGTTACCTTATCGGTGATGCGGCGCAGGCCAACATCAAGGATGCCAGTCCTGCGTTGTTCATAGCAATGGGTGTCTTTGCCCTTGCATTCGTTATCATCCTCTTCTCCACGATCCCTGAGCCTGAACTCGAACTGGCGAAGAAAGAAGGCAGCAAGAAGGAGGAGGGCACGATGGCAAGCATCAAGGGCGCATTGTCATACAGGCACTTCGTGTTTGGTATCATAGCTATTTTCGTATATGTGGGCGTTGAGGTCGGAATCCCGAACTTCATCAACCTTTATATGGTGTCACCGGAGGTCGGCATCGTTCCGGCTGTGGCAGGTACCGTGGTCGGAATGTACTGGCTGCTCATGCTCTGCGGCCGTCTGATCGGAGGCGCAATCGGCGGAAAGGTATCCAGCCGGGCCATGCTTGCAACCGTGTCTTCCGTTGCACTCATCTTTGTGCTGATTGGTATCTTCGTTCCCGAATCATTGAGGGTAAACTTTCCGTCAGTGACTTCGGACCTCAAGTTCGCCATGGTTGAAATCCCTGTGAACGTGATGTTTTTCGTGCTCTGCGGTCTCTGCACTTCAGTGATGTGGGGAAGCATTTTCAACCTTGCAGTCGAGGGACTCGGAAAATATACATCAATCGCATCCGGCCTTTTCATGGTAATGGTATGCGGCGGCGGTGTGCTCCCTTATATTCAGGGGCTCATTTCCGGCCATTCCAACTATATCGGCAGTTACTGGCTTATCGTGGCAGCGGTTGCATATCTGCTGCTCTACGCGCTTGTGGCATCTAAACCGGCACTAAAATCAAACAAATAAAGAGATATCATGGTAGAAAATTTGAGCATGCCGTATGTAGTAGGCATAGACATAGGAGGTCAGACGACCAAAATGGGAATAGTGGACATGCGCGGCCAGGTGCTTGCGCAGACTGTAATCCGCACGGACACCCATGATGACGAAAACCTTTATGTGGCAGATGTTGCCGACGCCCTTGAAAAGATAATAAGGGAATCCGGCTGCGAAGGGAAAATAAGGGGTATAGGAGTTGGAGCCCCTAACGGAAACTATTATACGGGCACGATTGAGGACGCCGTAAACATCAAGTGGGGCGGAGTCAACAAGAAGATTCCTTTTGCAGAAATGCTTTCCCGCAGAATGGGCGGCATCCAGGTTGCCCTTACCAATGATGCAAACGCTGCGGCCGTGGGAGAAATGACCTACGGTGCGGCAAGGGGCATGAAGAACTTTATCATGATTACCCTCGGCACCGGCGTCGGCAGCGGTATCGTCATCAACGGAGAAGTGGTGTACGGACATGACGGCTTTGCCGGAGAATTGGGCCATACCTGTGCCGTACGGCACAACGGACGTCTCTGCAACTGCGGACGGACCGGATGTCTTGAGACTTACTGCTCCGCCATCGGCGTGACGAGAACTGCCCGCGAGTGGCTGTCCCTTACCGACGAACCATCTATCCTCCGGAGCCTGGACAACATCACTTCAAAGGACGTATACGATGCTGCGAAGGAGGGCGACAGCGTTGCCCTGAAAATATTTGAGTTCACGGGCAAGATGCTGGGACAGTCTTTCTCCGATTTCGTGGCGTTCAGTGCTCCTGAAGCCATCGTGCTTTTCGGAGGACTTGCCAGGGCGAAGGATTTTCTGTATGAACCTATCATGAAGTCGATGAACGAGAATCTGCTTCCTTTGTGGCGGAACAAGATAAAAATCATGTTCTCCCAGCTGAAGGAGTCCGATGCAGCCATTCTCGGCGCTTCCGCCCTTGCTTGGGAACTTTAGCATAATCTCTAAAAACCGCAGGACATGAAAATCAGGAAATATCTTCCGGCGATCGGGATTTCCTATCTGCTGTTCTTCGTGCTGGCATTTGTCACGGGACTGTACAGCCCGCTCGGAGTAATAGTGAAATTCCAGTTCGGAATATCCATGGGTGCCGCCCAGTTGGGCACACTCGCCAATTTCCTTGCTTATGCCTTCATGGGCATTCCGGCAGGAATAATGCTTAAACGGTACGGCTACAAGATGTCGGGTCTTACTGCTTCCGCCGTGGGCATTATCGGCATAGGTCTCCTCTTGCTTTCCGGTCAATTGGAATCGCTGTGGCTGTATTATCTGGGGGCTTTTGTGTCCGGGCTTTCGATGTGCATGCTGAATGCAGTCATCAATCCTCTCCTGAACAACATAGGCGGCGGTGGCAACAAGGGCAACCAGCTTATACAGTTGGGAGGTTCCCTCAACTCACTTGCGGCAACGTTCGGCCCGTTCATACTCGGGCTGCTTATGGGACGGACCGTGAGGAATGCTCCGGCCGGAGAACACCCCCATTTCATGATATCGGATGCTAATCCGGTATTCTTCATAATAATAGGGATATTTGCGGTTGCCATACTGGTGATCCTGTTTTCCAACATACCGGAACCGGAGCACATTTCTTCCAACAAAAAGGCCCTGGACGAGTTGCTTTTACGTAACAATGCGCACAGTTGCTTCTCGTTCAGGCATTTTGTTCTCGGTGCAGTGGCCATTTTCCTGTACACCGGCATTGAGGTCAGCATAGCCAATACGACGAATGTGTATCTTACGCATGAAGTGGGTGTAAAACCCCATATCGCAGGACTGATTGTAAGCATTTATTGGTTCATGATGTTCGTCGGCCGGCTTGCCGGCGGATATCTCGGCTCGCGCTTTTCGAGCAGCGACATGCTTTCATTCACTTCTATGGCAGCCATGATTCTGTTGCTGATAGTGATATTCACGCCAGAAAAGATAACCTTGGAGGTGGGAAGATACAGCCTTGGCAACATTCCCGTTAATGTGATGTTCATAGTCCTGACAGGACTTTTCACGTCCGTTATGTGGGGCGCAATATTCAATATGGCGGTCGAAGGCCTCGGAAAGTACACTCCGATGGCTTCCGGAGTCTTCATGATGATGGTCTGCGGCGGAGGTATAATACCTGTGCTGCAGGCTCTGTTCGCCGATCTTGTGGGATGCAGGGCTTCATTCTGGCTGCTTTTCGTTTGCCTTGCATATCTGCTTTTTTACGCGTCGTCGGGCTACAAGAATGTAAACCGGAACATTCCGGTGGATTGAAAGATTGTCTGATATGCTGCGCATCGGCAACAGCAGGGTGCTCCTGTTCTCTGTCCTTTTCGTGCAGTTGTTCATGATAGCATTCGTGTCCGGACTGCAGAATCCTTTCGGGGTGATCGTCAGGGAGCAGTTCGGACTCGGCAATGCCGCTGCGCAGACCGGCAATCTGGCCAATTTCATTGCATACGCCCTCATGGGATATCCTGCCGGGAAAATCTTGGAGAGGCACGGATACAGAAAGACATCCTTGGCTGCCGTCGCAATCGGATTTGCCGGTGTGCTGGTCCAGTGCATTGCAGGAAGTTTCGGGAGTTTCCCTCTGCTTGTGGCAGGGGCTTTCATTGCCGGATTCTCCATGTGCATGATGAACACTCTCGTGAATCCGCTTCTGAACACTCTCGGAGGCGGAGGAAAGTCGGGAAATAGGCTGTTGCAGTTTGGCGGTGCTTTCTATACGTTGGGAGGCATGGCAGTGCCCTATGTGGTGGGGATGCTCATTTCCGGCAATGTTTCCTTGTCAGCCGCCTCTCCTGTGCTAATGTTTTCGATGGGTGTATTTGTGCTCGCATTTGCAGCATGGGCACTGCTCAAGGAACCGGATGTAAGGCCGCCTGTTTCTCCGGAGTCAGGAAATTCTGCCGGCCGGCGTCGTTTCGGCTGCCTTTCGTTCAGGCATTTCGTTCTTGGAGCCGTTGCTGTCTTTCTTTATATGGGAGTGGAAGTAGGGATTGCGAATACTGCCAACATATACCTTGCAGGAGAGTCCGGTGTGCCGTCGGATACTGCAGGACTTGTGATAAGCCTTTACTGGCTGCTTATGGTTGTGGGCAGGATTTTGGGAGGCATTGCCGGAGGAAGGATGTCGAGCCGTGCTATGCTGGCTTCGGTTTCTGCTGCAGCCCTGCTGTTTGTCCTCTGCTTCATCTTCATGCCGGATTCTTTCGTTTTCCGTTCCGGTCAATTGGCCGGAGTGCCTCTCAGTGTATCTTTTCTCGTGCTTTGCGGCCTTTGTGTTGCAGTGATGTGGGGAAATATCTTCAATCTTGCCGTGGACGGACTCGGAAAATATACCTCCTCCGCATCCGGTATCTTCATGATAATGGTATGCGGAGGAGGTATTGTCCCTGCCCTGCAGGGCATTGTTTCTGACAGGTTCGGCTGCATCCCGTCATTTTGGGTGACTGCAGCGTGCCTTGTCTACATCCTGTTCTATTCCTTGAAGGGCTCGCGTCACAGTTTGTGAATGGCGAGTCCGCTTCTGAGTTTCGGTTCGAACCATGTCGTTTTCGGCGGCATGATTTTGCCCGAATCGGCGATGTCCACGAGCTGTTTCATCGAGACAGGATACATTGCGAAGGCAACTGCCATTTCACCGCTGTCAACCCTGTCCGACAATTCCTTGAGCCCCCTGATCCCGCCCACGAAGTCAATTCTCTTGTCCGTGCGCAGGTCCCTGATCCCAAGTATCCTGTCCAGGACGAGATCCGACAGTATAGTCACGTCGAGTACTCCTATCGGGTCGGAGTCGTCATATCTTCCTTCTTTGGCATCAAGCAGGTACCATGAACCTTCGAGGTACATCGAGAATTCGTGCAGCTTTGTCGGGCGGCATATTTCCGGACCTTTTGCCGTAATCACAAAATCCTCGGCAAGACGGGCAAGGAATTCCGAAGGAGACAACCCGTTCAGGTCCTTGACCACCCTGTTGTAGTCTATGATGTTGAGCTGGCTTTCAGGGAATGCCACGGCCATGAACCAGTTGTATTCTTCTTCTCCCCGGTGGTCCGGATTGTTTTTCCTTTTTTCAGCCCCGACCCTTGCGGCCGCTGCCGTCCTGTGGTGTCCGTCTGCCACGTAGAAGGCCGGAATGTCTCCGAAAATCCTCGTGATTTCTTTTATGTCACCCTCGTCTCCGATTACCCAGAAAGTGTGTGCGACACCGTCGTCCGAGGTGAAGTCATATTCGGGTTCTCCCGAAGTGTATTTCTGCACGATTGCGTCTATGCCGGCGTTGTCCGGATAGGCGAAGAAGACCGGCTCGATGTTGGCGTTCTGTATCCTTACATGGATCATCCTGTCGTCTTCCTTCTCCTTCCTTGTCAGTTCGTGCTTCTTTATTTTTCCTTCAGAGTAGTCGTCGGTATGTGCACATAAGACTATCCCGTATTGTGTCCTGCCGCTCATCGTCTGTGCATAGACGTAGTACTGCGGTTTTTCGTCCTGTACGAGCCAGCCCTTTTCCTGCCACAACCTGAAATTCTCAACAGCCTTTTCGTAGACTTTCGGGTCATGTTCGTCGATGATCGGGCAGAAGTCTATTTCCGGCCTTGTGATGTGCAGGAGGGATTTTTCCGTAGCCTCGGCCTTTGCTTCCTCCGAATTGAGCACATCGTACGGACGGGAAGCCACTTCCTTTGCATATTCTTTCGGCGGCCTTACCGCCGCAAATGGACGGACGCGTACCATGGCTTACTTGTTTACCTGGAACTTCGTGTTGCCGGTTGCAAAATAGTCCACGATCTGCCGTGCTGCTGCGAGTCCGGCGTTGATGTTGGCTTCGGCCGTCTCCGCCCCCATCTTCTTCGGGGTGGCGAATACTCTGCGCCCGAATTTCTCGTTCAGTTCGGCCTGGTTGTCCGCAGCGATGTCGGTGACGTATTTCAGGTCGGGCCTGTCGGAGAGCGCCTTTTCGAGTTCAACTTCGTTGATCACTTCCTTGCGGGCCGTGTTCACGACACAGCCTCCTGCCGGCATTGAAGAGATAAGATCGTAGCCGATGGAGCGTTTTGTCTCCGGCGTGGCCGGGATGTGCACTGAAATGAAGTTGCATTCCCTGTACATCTGTTCCAATGATTCAGCAGGAATGACCCCGTCCTTTTCCATCGCCTCTTTCGGCACGAACGGGTCGAAGGCCATTGCATTCATTCCGAGGGCCTTTGCCTTTTCTGCCACAAGACGGCCTACATTGCCGTAGGCGTGGATGCCTATTTTCTTTCCCTTTATTTCGGACCCGGTGCCAGGATTGAACTGGTTGCGGGACATGAACACCATCATTGCGATTGCCAGTTCGGCCACTGCGTTTGAATTCTGTCCGGGAGTATTCATTACCACTATCCCCCTGGCCGAGCATGCAGCAAGGTCAATATTGTCGTATCCAGCACCTGCGCGGACCACAATCTTTAGGTTGTGCGCTGCGCCTATCACCTCGGCCGTGACCTTGTCGGAGCGGACAATGAGTGCATCGGCATCGGAAACAGCTTCAAGCAGTTTGTCGGCAGATGCGTATTTTTCGAGCAGGACCGTTTCGTGGCCTGCGTTACGGACAATTTCCTTGATTCCGTTGACGGCTG
>CALVDU010000040.1 GCA_944326375.1 uncultured Bacteroidales bacterium
TATGGCGGAGAATTGGCTGGACACTATTATTTCAGGGATTTCTTCTATTCCGACAGCGGTCTGCTGGCGTCGATGCTCGTGCTGAATGTCGTGGCTTCGATGAAGAAGAAAGGGATTTCCGTTAGTGTGCTCATTTCGAAAATCGAAAAATACAGGAATTCAGGGGAAATCAATTTCCGGGTTGAGGACAAGCAGGGGGCAATGGATGCCGTGCGTGAACATTTCACGAAGGCAGAGACGCCGACTGCGACAATGGACTTCGACGGTTACAGGGTGGAGTTTCCGAAATGGTGGTTCAATATCCGGCCGTCGAATACCGAGCCTTATCTCCGTTTCATCTGCGAGGCTGTCACAGAGGACCTGCTTCAGGAGAAGATTGCAGAAGTCCGCAGAATCCTGACAGAGCAGTTCGGAGCCGTACAGGGCTGAGAACTGCCCGCAGACGTTGACGTTTATGCCATTTGCTTTATTGAAAATAATATGCTATCTTTATAGGATGAATTGTTTAGTGTCGTCCGAATCTTGATTCTGTCTGCCTAAACCTAAAAAACAAAAATCATGAAAACACACCATCTTATTGCTGCATTGGCGATAGTCGCTTTTGCAGGAGTCATGTCTTCCTGTTCGTCCTCCGAGAGTTATGTGAAATATATTCCGGATGATGCGGATATCGTTGCCGGAGCGGATCTGAAGAGCATAATTTCCGGAAGCCGCATCTCTGAGAATACCTCCGCAATCAGGGCAGTGGAATCGTATCTTGAGGATTATGAGGATGAGGAAGTCGTCGAATGCGTGAAGGGAATGCTTGAAAATCCAGACAAAATGACGGGCGTGGACCTGAATTCCACGGCCTACGCATACGGCATGTTGGGAGATGAAACTTTGGGGCAGATCAATGTCCTGTTCGGCATAAGCGACAGGGATATCCTTATGAAGAATATTTCTACCCTGTATTACGGGGACATAGAGTTCAGCCCTTCGGGCGACTTTTATTGCTATTCTGACTATGAGAGCGTCATAATCCTGTACAAGGATTTCGGAATCATACATTATGAGCCTGACGGCTATTACGAGAATGATGATCCTATCGATCCGGGAAAAATCCTGAAATCCATGCAGACGGACAAAGACATTTCTTCCGTCCCTGCTTTCAGAAAGGCATCTTCATCAGGTTCCGATGTCTGGGCATTCGTCAATGCAGAGGAAGTGATGGACGTAATTGCCGGCGGAGAGTATGAGGCATTGGCAAAGGAACTGGGTCTGGGTGTCGAATTGCCGGACTTTGCCGATTCTTATGCGTATGTCAACGTGGATTTCGCCAAGGCCGAGGCGAAAGTGAAGGTCGGGATGGAATTTCCTTCCGCAGAGCGCAGAAAATTGGAGGAGCAGTATTCGTATGCCGGAAAGATTTCCGGAAAACAGTTGAAGTTTGCGCCTGAGGACGCTATGGCAGTGGCGGTCATGAACCTTGATTTCAAGAAACTGCTGGATGATACGGGTTTGTCGACCGAGTTGTCGATTCCGAGCATAGTGTCAGACATCCTGTCGGCCATAAACGGGGAAACGTTATTGAGCCTCAATGACCTGAAACTGGACAGGTATGGCGACCTGAAGTCCGTGGACGCCGTTGTCGCCGCACCGGTATCCAATGATGATTTTCTGGAGCAGGCAAACCGTCTGATAGGCGGGGAGAAGAGCGGTTCCGGGACATATTCCGTTTCCGTGGATGACGGTCTGGATTTATATTATGGCGTAGACGGGAAAATGCTGTATGTGTCCACTTCTTCGGAAGATACGGACGGCATCAAGAAGAAAAGCAGCAATTTTTACGGCAAATACGGCTCTGAAGTGTCCGGAGGGTACTCTTATGTCGGTATAAACGTGCCGGCATTGACGGAGTTGCTGGAGGACGAGATCGACGAAGAGACGGCTATGGTCCTGAGCGTAGTGGATTTTGTGCAGATCACTCAGCCGTCTTTGTTTGAAGGAGAGGTCACGGTACGGTTCAGCGGCAACAAGAATCCTTTGGAGACTGCCGTTTCTATGGTGCAGGACTACCTTAATCTTGTATATTGACTTGTGGCCCGATGGCTGCGAATGTTTGCCTGATGTCATGGATGTCATAGAGTTGGACGGTCTGTGCCCTGTTTTCTTTTCCGCTGCAGACTGCAGCGGTTCGGAGTTGTGGAACAACAGCCTGGTTTTCAGAAAAGGCAGGGCATACCTTGTGGAGGCGGCTTCCGGAAAAGGCAAGTCGTCCTTCTGCAGTTTTGTCTGTGGCATCAGGCATGATTATACGGGACATGTCCTGTTTGACGGCAGGGACATTCGTACGTTTGCACAAACGGAATGGAGAGACATGCGGAGGTCGTCTTTCGGGATGATGTTTCAGGACCTGGAACTTTTTCCGGAACTGACCGTTACTGAGAATCTCGACATCAAGAACAGGCTTACCGGATATTATTCTTTTTCAGAAATGGAGGATCTTCTGTGCAGGCTCGGTCTGTCAGGCAAGTCCGGGCAGAAAGTGTCCACACTTTCTCTCGGCGAAAGGCAGCGCGTGGCTTTCATAAGGACGTTGGCGCAACCTCTGGATTTCCTGCTGATGGACGAGCCTGTCAGCCATCTCGATGTTTTCAATGCGGAAATCATGGCATCGGTTGTGGCAGAGGAAATGGACAAAAGGGGGTGCGGAGTCATAGTCACCTCTTTGGGACATGCTCTGCCTCTCGAATATGACAGGAGAATAAGACTTTAGGGAGGACGGATATGGGACCGTTGTGGAAAATGGTCAGGAAACACTTGAGTGTCGGACAGTTGCTCGGGTTCATGCTGGCAAATGCGGCCGGAGTTTCCATTTTTCTTTTGAGCGTAAGGTTTCATGCCGATGTCGTTCCGCTTTTGAAGGGGAACACCTCCGTCACAGGGGAGGAACATGTGATAATAACGAAGAACGTGAATCCCCTGAAGTCTTTGGGGACGGGCCGGGGCAACACGTTTTCGCAGGAGGAAATAGAAAATATTGCTGCGCAGGATTTCGCCGATGCCGTGGCGGGATTCAGGTCGGCGGATTTCAGCGTATATGCGGAGTTGAGCATCAGCGGAATCGGAATGTCTACGGACATGTTTCTGGAATCGGTTCCGGACGAGTTTGTGGACAATCCGGAGGCTGACTGGAATTATGTTCCCGGGGATGCTTCGGTGCCTGTCGTGCTTCCGAGGAATTATCTTGATCTGTACAATTTTGCATTTGCCCCTGCCCAGAATCTGCCGCAGATTTCGGAGGAACTGGCAAAGGCGGTAGAGATTGTCCTGCATGTCAGGGGTTCCCGCTCCGAAACATTCAGGGCCCATCTGTCGGGTTTTTCGAACAGGATAAACACGATTCTGGTTCCTGACAGTTTTCTTGAATATGCAAACAGGGCTTTCGGGTCAGGACATGAACCGGAGCCGCTCAGGCTGATATTGAAGACGCACAGCGCAGGGGATGCAGCCTTTGCGGAGTTTATGGAGAAGCACAATTATCGTGTTTCCGACGGGAGGGACAGTACAAGCCGGGCTGCCGTGTTCCTCGGTGCCGCTGTCGGTATGGTGGCGGCTGTCGGGTTGCTTATCTGCTTCATTTCCATGTTCCTTCTCGTTCTCGGAACGTATCTTGTCGTGGAGAAGAATGTGTACATGCATTCTGTCCTGTTCAGGCTCGGCTATTCGCCATGGCAGTCGGCTGCACCGTATGTGGCGGTGGTGTCGGCAGCGAATCTTGCCGTGGCCGTGTTGGCTCTGATTGTCGTGTATCTTGTGAGGAATTTCTATGTTGACAGGCTCGGGGCATTCTTTGCCGATGCGGACTTGTCAGGATTTGCGGGTCTGTATTCTGTGGCAGCCATAGTGTGTGTGGGAGCCTCTGCTCTGTCTTCTGTTCTTATTTACAGGCGTATAGCAGGGATAGAGCGGTCTCTGGCATAGGTCATGCCATTTGCTGTCAAAATGCAGTTTCAGTGCAGGCGCCTGCAATCCCGTATGGGCATGGCATGCTTTGTCCTGAACTTTGCAAAGTTATGAATTATGTCGGCCGGTCATGATGCATTAATCACGGAAATGCGTACAAGATTTACGGTTGGGGCTGTTTGCCGGCTCGGGGCTGCAAATAATTTGGAATGCTTTTGACTTTTCCGTATATTTGTCATGCTATGAGGAGGAAGTTTGGGGACTGGTTGTTGGATATAGCCAAATATATGGCAACTGCCATTTTGCTGACATCGATATTCGATGACATACGACAATCATGGGTTGGTTATGTCGCTGTATCTGTTTCAATATTGTTGAGTTTAATCATAGGACTTATATTGACGAAAGACGCAGAAAAGGAGGGTAAGTAATGGGAACAATCATCATCTCCGTGTTGGTTTCTTTGATAGCCGTTGGCGGACTGATATATTTTAAAGTACAGGACCGGAAAGAGCGGAAGACACATAAGGCTTAAAGCCCATTTCGTCCGGATACTTGATAGTTCCTTTTGCTTCGGAAACGAGTGTTTACGTTCATTGGGGTGTTGTGGTCTTTTATTTTCTTCAAATTTGAGCCAAAATACGTTGAAAATCAAGATTGACTTGCAACTTTCTTATGCTTATATTATAGTCTTTGATTTCTGCGGTTTTCTGCAGCGATTTTTGCTTGCTGCAATCTTATACAACAAACCCTCCCGCATCGCTGCAGGAGGGCATTCTCTGTATCCTATGTAGTCACCGCGGAGAGCGAGGTCTTTTTTGTCCTTTGGTAGTGGAATGTCATTTGCCAGTTTGTGGATGACATTGTTGAGTTCTTCAATAGGGAGATTTCTGCGTTTTGCCAATTCCCAGTCTTTCCTGTATTTCCTGGTGGTCGCGTATATGGCTTGAAATCAGATGATTATAAGGAAAAGAAAAACGGACAGACCCTCAACTCTGAAGATTTGTCCGCTTTCGCTCCTGAACCAGGACTTGAACCTGGGACCCTCTGATTAACAGTCAGATGCTCTAACCAACTGAGCTATTCAGGAATATTTCTGCCGTTGCTTTTCCAACGGGATTGCAAAGGTACAACAATATTTCGATGCTGCAAATTTTTTTGAGGTTTTTCGGAAAAAATTTAAAACAGTTTCTATACCTTTGCAGGAAATTGCTTCGCGATGGATATAGATTTGTTGTCAAAGATGGTCAGGGAATTGGTCCTTGACAACGATAAGGTGGCATTGCCGGGACTTGGCACATTTGTCGCCGAACTGATTCCGGCATCGTTTTCCGACAAGGGTTATACAATAAATCCTCCGTACAGAAGGCTGTCTTTCCGTCCTTCCGGAGAGGATGACGGGCTGCTGGCAAATCTGTATTCAGAATCCAATGGCGTAGGGAGTGATGTTGCGGCGCGGATAATAGGAGATTTCGTGGCGGAGATGAAGGATGTGCTCAAGACAAAGAAAGTCGTGGTTTTTCCGGATTTGGGCCGTCTGCGGGCGACAAGGGAGAATAATTTTTTCTTTGTGCCCGACGAGGACCTGGACATTTATCCTGAAGGCTTCGGCCTGGCTCCTGTCTCACTCAAAACACACAAGGAGACAAAGGAAGACCTGTCGGCAGCGGTGGAGGAACTTAAATCCATGATTGACACCCCGTCTCCGGCAGAGCCGCAGGCTCAACCGGAAATGTCTCAGCCCGAAACGCCACAGACTGAAACGCCGGCGCCGGAAGTCCCTCAAGACGAAAGTATACAACCGGCAGATGATGCCGAAGCCGCACCTCAGGATTCACACAAGGACGAGACTTCTCATCAGGACGAGTCCGCCGAAATCAGGGAAAATGCAGAAAAGCCTGCGGCAAAACAGGAAACAGACGGCGGCAGCAAAACCGAACGCCGGAAAAAGATCCTTCTTGCCATATTTGTCCCGATTGCCGCAATACTTCTGCTCCTTGTCCTCTACATCCTTGTGGCAAGGCTAAATCCGCAATTCTTCGATTCAATATTGTATGACCAGGAACAGCTCGAAATCCTGAACAGCGCAGACAAATGATTGCATACTGATTTTGCAGGATGCAAATTAAGTGTTACTTTTGCCGCCGCTATGACAATTGACAGGTTCGAACACAGTTTGATGATCCCGTGCTACGATACGGACGCTTCAAAATTGCTGAAGCCCGCTTCGTTCATGAATTATGCCCAGGAGGCGGCCAATCTCCATGCGTCGGTGCTCGGCTTCGGCTATGAGGACATGATTGAGACGCGGGCGGCATGGGTTCTGTCGAGGATGCATGTGAAATTTTTGAAGCATCCCGGATGGAGGGACAATGTAAAACTATGCACATGGCACAAGGGGCCGCAGGGCCTGTTCTACATCAGGGACTTCCGGATGACTGACGAAAAAGGCGAGACCCTTGCGGCGGCAACCACGTCGTGGCTTGTGCTCAATATTGACACAAGGCGCATAATGCGTGATGTTGTTCTTGAGGAGAAGGGAATCTGCCGGGACAATGCCATTGAGATACCGTGCGGAAAGATAAGGATGCCGGCAGATGCTGAAAGGATACCGGCAGGGGCGCGTCGGGCAGCATATTCCGATCTGGACATGAACGGACATGTCAACAATGCCGTTTACCTTATATGGGCAATGGATGCCGTAAATCCGGACATCACTGCGGCATGCCCGCTCAAGGAAATGGAGATAAATTTCAATCATGAGGTCAAATCGGGGGAGACGGTATCCCTTTTTGCTGCATACCGGGAGGAAGAAGGTTCCCGGGCATGTTTTGTCGAAGGCGTGATTGCCGCTTCGGGGAAGGAACCGGAACGACAGGCGTTTTGTGTGAAACTGATTTTCTGAAAATATTATGAAAGAATTGTTTTTTGGACAGGGAACAGGACATTCGATAATGCTTCTCGCATTTGTGATAGCTGTCGGACTCCTGCTCGGAAGACTCAAGTTCAAGGGCGTTTCGCTCGGCTCCACCTGGATTCTTTTCGTGGGAATCCTGTTGAGCCATTTCGGATTCCGCGCCGACGCCTCTCTTCTTCATTTTCTTAAGGAATTCGGACTCATACTTTTTGTGTTTTCGATCGGACTGCAGGTGGGTCCGGGCTTCTTCCACTCTTTCAAGAGCGGCGGGCTGAAACTGAATCTGCTTGCCGTGGCTCTCGTGCTTCTCGGAGTGGCGACGACTTATGTGATCCATGTAGTGACAAAGGAGGATCTTGTAACGCTTACTGGCGTCATGTCGGGTGCGGTTACCAACACTCCTGGCCTGGGTGCCGCACAGCAGACATACATGGATGCGACGGCAGGTTCCTTCCTGCATGAGATAAACCCTACTGAAATGGTTTCGACCATGGCATCCGGATATGCAGTGGCGTATCCTATAGGCGTGCTCGGCGTCATCCTCGTCCTGATGCTTACTAAAGCCATTTTCAGGATTGACCTCAAAAAGGAAGAGGATATCATGAACAGCAAGGAAATAGGCATGGACTCGCCGCAAAGGCTTGCATTCTGCATCAAGAATCCTGCAATTTTCGGAAAGACCATTCTCGAGGCCAGCCATGCGATAGAAAACAAGTTCATCATATCGAGGATCAGCAGGGACGGGGTCGTGAAGGTGCCTGTGGCATCTACTGTCCTTGAAGAAGGCGACAAGGTGCTTGTGGTGACCGCCCTCAGTTCGGTGGAAGCCGTTACTATGCTTTTCGGGGAACAGATAGAAATGCCGAAGGAGGCATGGGACAAACTGGATGCCTCAATGGCTGTCAGGAAACTTACGATCACGAGGACTTCCCTTACCGGGAAAAAACTGAAGGAACTGAAGATCAGGACCAATTACGGGGTCAGCATCACCAGGGTGAGCCGTAGCGGCGGAATCGATCTCGTCGCGAACCCGGATCTCATCGTGCAGATGGGCGACAGTCTTATGGTCGTAGGACATGATTCAGACATCAATCAGGTGGCCAAACTCGTGGGCAATTCGAGGACCGGCCTCAATCATCCGAACCTGATACCGATTTTCTTCGGTATAGCTCTCGGTGTCCTTTTCGGCTCGATTCCTATAATGATTCCCGGCATTCCGCAGGCAATCAAGTTCGGCCTCGCCGGAGGACCTCTCATCATTGCCATCCTTATAGGCTATTTCGGCCCGAAGCTGAAGATTACCACATATACGACCATAAGCGCGAATCTGATGCTCAGGGAAATAGGAATATCCATATTCCTTGCGGCCGTGGGCCTTGGCGCCGGAGAAAATTTCGTGGCGTCCATAGTGGGCGGAGGTTACTGGTGGATTCTCTATGGAGCACTCATAACGCTGATTCCTACCGCCCTCATAGCAATCCTCGGAAGGGTAGTGTTCAAATTGAATTTTTACCAGATTTGCGGGCTGCTTTCAGGCAGCTGTACAAACCCTCCTGTTCTTGCTTTCGCCCAGAACGCATACGGAACGGACTATACATCGGTAAGTTACGCCACGGTGTACCCTCTGTCGATGTTCATGAGGGTGCTTGTCGCACAGGTGCTCATACTGATTGCAGTGGCGTAGTGTCATCCTGTAAAATGAATAGGACATGACAAATGACCGTATAGTGGAGATAGCGGATTTCATCGCCCGCTATCTTTCGTTTATGTTGGGCGCAGGCGTGCATACCTCAAGGGTGGTGCGCAACAGCAAGAGAATAGGGGAGGCACTCGGAGTAGGAGTGAGCATTTATACTTCTCAGAAAACGGCCACGCTGACCGTGTCTGTGCCCGGCTCGTCGCAACGCGATACCCGTGTCGTGGACATTCCGGCATATCCTATAAGTTTCGAATGGAATGCGGATTTGAGCGCATTGAGTTGGGCTGCATTCGACAAGAAGATGTCCCTGGAGGAAATCAGAGGCAGGTTCGACGAAATCGTTTCCAAGCCCAAGATGAACCCGGTCTTCGTGCTTCTTATGGTCGGGCTTGCGAACGCTTCCTTCTGCAGACTGTTCGGAGGAGATATTTGGGCAATGCTCATAACCTTCACGGCTACCCTGATAGGTTTCTTCACACGTCAGCACCTGACCAAAAAGAAGGTGAACCATTACATCGTATTCGTCATTTCAGCCTTTGTGGCTTCCCTGTGTGCATCTACGGCATTGTCCCTTGGAATAGAGACTGCTGAAATCGCCCTTGCCACGAGCGTGCTCTATCTTGTGCCCGGAGTGCCTCTCATCAACGGGGTGATAGACATTACCGACGGGCATATCCAAATCGGAATCAGCCGTCTGGTCAATGCACTCATGCTGATAGTATGTATTGCCATAGGGATGTCGGCCACGCTCATGCTCGTAAAAGACAGTTTGTTATGATTGCCATTGACATTGTTTCGGACGGTTTGTTCGCTGCCGTTGCCGCAATGGGGTTCGGTGCAATCTCCGATCCGCCGTTACGTGCATTCCCGTACATAGCCCTGCTGGCTGCGTTGGGACATGCCGCCAGATATTGCCTCATGACATTCCTCGGTCTGGACATAGCCACAGCATCCCTCATTGCCGCTTTCATCATAGGGACCGGCAGCGTATGGTGCGGGAAGAAGGTCTTTTGTCCTATGACCGTGCTTTATATTCCGGCCCTGCTTCCGATGGTGCCCGGAACGTATGCCTACAAGACGGTGTTTTCACTCATAATGTTCCTTCAGGACATAGATTCTCCGACAAGGGGCAGTGAATATCTGCAGTCGATGATATTCAACGGGGCGGTTTCGTTCAGCGTGATTTTTATGCTTGCTATCGGGGCGACAGTCCCGGTGTTCCTGCTCAGGGAGAAGGCCAATTCAATGACCAGAGGATCAAAATTCATCTGAAATGGACGCATTCTGGAATTCTATAGCATTGTATAACGAGGCAACCTGGTTGTGGCAACTGGTTTTCGTTGTCTTGTCTGCCGCATTGGCCATTGTCCTTTGGGTACGTCCTTGCACATGGGCGAAGATTGCCGTGAAGGTTCTGATGGTGCTTGAGTCGCTGTGGATAGCGTTCGTATATTATATGAAGTTCTGCGGGATCAGAGAACATTCCAACGTCATGACAATTTTCTGGTGCATGGTGGCCGCAGCATGGGTCTATGATCTTGCCACCCATTTCTCCTCTTTCCAGAAGTCCGGGAAACATGTGTCTTGGGGTGTGCTGATGCTGATACTTCCGCTATTGTATCCGGTGTTTTCCCTGATCAGGGGAATGTCGTTCCCGGAAATGACCACGCCTATGCTTCCGAGCGGAGTCGCCCTCTACATGCTGGGGATGCTGATGACATTCAACCGCAAGATCAATTTTTTCGCATTCATCTTCATCCTGCATTGGGCATTCATCGCCATATCAAAAATCCGGCTTTTCAACATTCCGGAGGATGCCTTGCTTGCCGCCGCATGTCTTCCGGCAATGTTCATTTTCTTCGGTGAGGCTGCGGAACGGGCTTGTGCCGGCTCTTCCAAGCCGTCCGTGCGTGCTGTAAAGACATTGATATTTTTCGTGGTGCTGCTTATCGGCATCTGTATGGTTGCATCTTATGTTTGATCTTGTTTATCCTGAAGATATTGCGCCTGTTGTCCCTGCTCCGGATTCTGCCTCGGCAGGAGACAGGCTGGCCGGCAAGGTCCTTCCGGCGGCTGAATGGTTCCCTGTGATTGAAGATACAGGTCTGGTGACAGGCAGGGCTACGAGAGCGTATTGCCATTCGGGGGCCAAGGTCCTGCATCCGGTCGTGCATCTGCATATCATCGACCGTGCAGGGCGTCTTTATCTGCAGAAACGCTCGATGAAGAAGGACATCCAGCCGGGGAAGTGGGACACTGCCGTGGGAGGACATGTGGATTATGGCGAAAGCATAGTCGAAGCACTTTACCGCGAGGCGGAGGAAGAATTGGGGATGACGATGTTCAATCCTGTGAGAATAGTCTCTTACGTGTTTGAATCCGACCGTGAACGGGAAATGGTCAATGTGTTTGCGGCCGTGGGCAATTTTTCTCCTGTGCCCGACAAGGATGAAATTGACGAGGGCCGTTTCTGGGAAATGCAGGATATCGAAGAAAGTTTGGGAAAATCGGTCTTTACTCCTAACTTTGAAGGAGAGTTCGTCAAAATCAAGGATAGACTGACCGCATTGCTTTAGACAAAGAACCAAACACTGCCTGATATGCCTGACATAGAACATGTCGTCCCGGACAGGGACATCAATCCGAACAGGACGGCGGATCTTCGCCGTATTGCCGGAGATCTGCACAATTCAGAATATTTGCTGATCCATACGGACGGCCGCCATATCGACATGGGGCTGTTCGCCGAAGAAAGGATGCTGTCCGTGGCACGCGACACGGGGGCTGACATGGTGTATTCCGACTATCGGGAAACGAGGACGGAGGGTGACGGTTCCGTAAAGAGGCTTGACCATCCTCTTATAGACTGCCAGAGGGGGGCTTTGAGAGATGATTTCGATTTCGGGCATCTTATTCTTTTCCGCACATCCTCCTTCAGGGCAGCTGTCGGGGAAATGGCTGAAGAATACGAGTTCGGGGCGATGTATGACTTGAGGCTCCGTATGAAGAAGATTGTGCATGTCAACGAGTTCCTCTATACCGTTTCCGAGACGGATTTGCGCAAGTCGGGAGAAAGGCAGTTCGACTATGTGGACCCGAAAAACCGGGCAGTGCAGATTGAAATGGAAAAAATCTGTACGGAGCATCTCAAGCGCACTGGTGCATATCTTGCCCCTGAATTCAAGGGGCTTCCTCCGGAGAGCCGGTCGGACGGGAATTTCCCCGTCACGGCGAGCGTGATAATTCCTGTCCGCAACAGGGCGAGGACAGTAGGTGATGCCGTGAAAAGTGCTCTGGGGCAGGTCTGCGGTTTTGGATTCAATGTGCTGGTCGTGGACAACCATTCAACTGACGGCACGTCGGAAATTCTTGACGGCATTGCCGCTTCCGACAGCAGGCTCGTGCACATCATTCCCGAAAGGACTGATCTCGGCATAGGCGGATGCTGGAATATGGCAATTCATCATCCGCTCTGCGGAAAGTTCGCCGTGCAGCTTGACAGCGACGACATGTATGCTTCCGAAGATGTGCTGGAGCGAGTTGTGGAAGGGTTCCGTTTGCAGGACTGCGCAATGCTCGTTGGCACTTACATGATTACGAATTTTGACCTGAACCCGATTCTGCCGGGAATAATCGACCACAGGGAGTGGACGCCGGAAAACGGGCACAACAACGCGTTGAGGATAAACGGTCTGGGTGCACCAAGGGCTTTTTGTGTGCCGGTCCTGCGCAAGGTCGGCGGCTTCCCGGACACGTGCTACGGCGAGGATTATGCCGTCGGGTTGAGAATCAGCAGGGAATATCGTATAGGCAGGATTTATGATATCCTGTATTTCTGCCGCCGCTGGGAGGGGAATTCGGATGCGGCCCTCGACATAGCCAGAATAAATACCAACAATCTCTACAAGGACAGGCTGCGCACATGGGAAATGGAAGCGAGAACCGCACTCAATCTGAAACATACCGAAAAAAGCCGCTGAAGTGAAAAAGACAGACAAGTTCATAAATGACCAGTTGTCGCTGTGGCGTCTTGCATGCGACAATTTCCGTACACTGAAGAATGCCGAAAAACGTACCCTCACCATAGGAGGGCTGGATGTCGTGCTCCAGCACAATCCGGCGAGGATAGTCTCGTCGGCGGCAAAGGTGGATGCGGCGAGCATAGCCGGGAGAAAATGTTTCCTCTGCGCCAAGAACCGTCCCGCAGAGCAGATGAGCCTGGATTTCGAGGGACGCAAGGGCAGGAAATACGATGTTCTCGTAAATCCTTATCCTATTTTTGCAGGCCATATAGTCGTGGCCGCTCAGGAACATGTGCCGCAGTCGATCAGGAGAAGATATGTGGATATGCTGGATTTTGCACGGCAGAATTCAGGCTATACGGTGTTCTACAACGGTCCGAAATGCGGGGCTTCCGCACCAGACCATTTTCATTTTCAGGCAGCCCGCAAGGGGCAGATGCCGTTGGAAAAGGATGCTGATGCAGTTCTGGATTCTGTTTCAGGGTCATTCCATGACGGATCCGGCGTGCTCGAATACATGTCATCCGTCAGGGATGCCGACGTGTTCCTCTACCGCAAGTTTCTGAACGGGATTTTCGTGCTGAGGTCCAGGACAGTGAAGTCCGCCGCCAAGATGTTCTACCGTCTGCTTGATTGCGCTCCGGTTGCCGAAGGGGATTCGGAGCCGATGTTCAACATGTTTGCATGGTATTCTGCTGGGGAATACCGCAGCATTGTCGTGTTCCGTTCGGCGCACAGGTCGCATCATTATTTTTCTGAAGGTCCTGACCATCTGACCATGAGTCCCGGATGTGCTGACATGGCAGGTTTCCTGATAATGCCGGTAAAGGAGGAATTTGACAGGATAGACGAAAAACTGCTTTCGTCGCTTCTCGGGGAAGTCTCTCTTGCGGAAGATGTGCAGTCGAAGATAGTTGACAGGCTTACAAGGACTCAGCCAGAATTGTCGGTGGGGATAATGTCTGCGGAAGAAATAGAATTCGAGATACTGGCGGACGGTGCCGGAAAACGCCGGGCAGTGTTCCGGGACGGAAAGGTTGAGTATGACGGTTCGGTATATGATGAACTGTTCTTTGAGGCAGGTACGCCGTCAACGATGTTTGCGGAAGCTTCGTTTGTGCTCTATGGTGTCACTATAGGAAAGGGTTTCCATTGGGAACGGAAGGAAAACCAGAGGTTTGCGGGTGCGCTGAAGATTGTTGCGGGGAAGGATTGCCTTACGGCAGTGAATGTTCTCGGCGTGGAGGACTATCTTGTCAGCGTGATTTCCTCGGAAATGAAGTCGACGGCTTCTCTTGAATTTCTGAAGGCGCATGCCGTCATTTCCCGGTCATGGGGCATGGCGAGAATTGCTGCACAGGCTTCGGCAGCGGAACCGGTCAAGTCCGCTGGCTTGCCGGGCTCTTTTGGTGTGCCGGACTCAGGCTTGCCGGGCTCGGGCGAGGATGAGTTCATAACATGGTACGGCAGGGAAGAGCATGATGGCTTTGACGTGTGTGCGGATGACCACTGCCAAAGGTATCAGGGGCTTACAAGGGCAGTGGGGGAGAATGTGCAGAAAGCCGTGGACGCCACCTGGGGACAGGTGTTGACATATCGCGGCAAAATCTGTGATGCGAGATTTTCCAAATGCTGCGGAGGAATGATGGAGAAATTCAGTTCCTGTTGGGAAGACCGGGATTATGATTATCTGCAAGGCATCCCGGACACTTTCGGCGGGGCTTCGGAGTACAGGTCTTTGTCGGAAGAAGCGTCTGCGAGACAATGGATTATGGCCGGGGATGAGGACGCATGTTGCGGGAATGTCCCTGAAGAGGTGCTGTCGCAGGTGCTGAATGCATACGACATGGAAACGTCCGATTATTTCAGGTGGACGGAAGAGCGGGATGTGCAGGAACTTTCTGAATTGTTTGCCCGCAAGACGGGAATTTATGTAGGGGAAATACGTGCGCTGGAGCCTGTGGAAAGGGGCGTTTCGGGCAGAATCGTCAGACTGAGGGTTGTCGGTTCGCTGCGGACCGTGGTAATCGGCAAGGAACTGGAAATCAGGAGAGCATTGTCCGTAAGCCATCTGAAAAGTTCGGCATTTTTTGCAGAATTCCGGGACGGAAAGGTAATCTTTCACGGTGCAGGCTGGGGTCATGGCGTCGGCCTATGTCAGATAGGTGCTGCAAATATGGCTGCAAGGGGCTGCTCCTATGCCGAAATCCTTGAACATTATTATCCCGGGGCAGAGATAAGCGGGAGCGGGCCATCGGACGGCATTTCTTCAGAGTGCATTGACGGGAGGGACGGGAAATGAACAGGTCCAACCCGTGGGCATGGGTGCCCACACTTTATTTTGCCGAGGGAATCCCATACGTCGTCGTGAATACCATTTCCGTGATCATGTTCAAGAAAATGGGCATGTCGAACGGGGATGTTGCCATGTTTACCGGTCTGCTCTATCTTCCGTGGGTAATCAAGCCACTTTGGAGTCCGTTTGTGGACATAATCCGGACAAAACGTTGGTGGACCGTTTCGATGCAGATACTCATGACGGCTGCATTTGTCTTCGGCGCAATCCTTCTGCCGTCCCCGTCTCCGGAAATGATTGCGGAGGGAAATGTGCCGGTGTCCCCGTTCATGGCTGTGCTTGCCATATTCTGGATAACTGCATTCGCTTCGGCGACCCATGACATAGCGGCTGACGGATTCTATATGCTTGCCCTGAACCAGGAGCAGCAATCATTTTTCGTAGGCATAAGAAGCACATTCTACAGGCTTGCGTCCATTTTCGGGCAGGGCGTGCTCGTGTTCATTGCGGGGCTTCTGGAGAGCGGTACGGGCAACATTCCGCTGGCCTGGCGCATCACTCTCGTAATCACTGCGATAATTTTCGGTATTGTGGCTCTTTGGCATACTTTCGTGCTTCCGAGACCCGCTTCCGACAGCGCACATCTTCTCGTGTCTGACAAGAGGGGGCGTGCAAAGGAGATATTTTTCGAATTCGGCCGTACATTCCGGACTTTTTTCAGCAAGAAAGGCATTTGGGTGGCCCTTGCGTTCATGCTGCTGTACCGTTTGCCGGAGGCTTTCCTGATAAAGATGATGAATCCGTTTCTGCTTGATTCTCCGCAGACCGGAGGCCTCGGGCTTTCGACGGAGGCCGTGGGCATAATTTACGGCACAGCCGGGGTCGCTGCGCTTACGGTCGGGGGTATTCTTGGAGGGATTGCAGCCTCGAGATGGGGTTTGAAAAAGGTGCTCATGCCTATGGCGCTGAGCCTTGCACTGCCTTGTACGGTCTTTGTGTATCTCAGTGTGGCTCAGCCTCAAAGTCTTTGGGCGATAGGCTCTTGTGTTGTCCTTGACCAGTTCGGCTACGGTTTCGGCTTTACGGCGTACATGCTGTATCTGATAATGTTTTCCGAAGGAGAGTTCAAGACTGCCCATTATTCCATCTGTACGGCTTTCATGGCATTGAGCATGATGCTTCCGGGCATGGTGGCAGGGTATCTGCAGGAATGGCTGGGCTATGTGAATTTCTTTTGGATGGTGGCGGTGTGCTGCATCGTGACGATAGCGGTGACGCTGTGCATAAAGGTTGATCCGGGATTCGGCAAGAAGCAGGTTCCCGACAAAAATGACATTTAATGATGAACAGAAGTTTTTTCGTAAAATTTGTCGCTGCGGCGACACTCCTTTTGGGTATTGTTGCTTCGGGACATGAAGCTTCCGCCCGCAAAAATTCTGCAAAAAATTCCAAAGACGGTGTAGTGCCCGGCATAGAAGTGCTTGCGAAAAAAGGTTTTCCGGGGCTGAAAGGCAAGAAAGTGGGGCTTGTCACCAATCCGAGCGGGGTTGACAGGAATCTCCGTTCCACGATTGACATCCTTTATAATGCTCCTGGAGTGGATCTTGTGGCGCTCTATGGCCCTGAACACGGGGTGCGCGGAGATGTGTATGCCGGAGGAAAGGTCACGGACACGTATGACAAGGCTACGGGACTGCCTGTGTATTCCCTTTACGGGGCAACCCGCAAGCCGACTCCGGAAATGCTGAAAGGCATCGACGTAATGGTCTATGACATTCAGGATGTGGGTGCCCGGTCATATACCTTCATCAGCACTCTCGGCCTCGTCATGGAGGCATGCGGGGAATTGGGCATCGAGGTCATGGTGCTCGACCGCCCGAATCCTCTCGGCGGCGAAAAAATCGAGGGCAGTTATGTCGAGGACGGTTTTTTCTCGTTCGTGAGCCAATATCGGATACCGTACGTCTATGGTTTGACGGTCGGGGAACTTGCCCTGATGATAAACGAAGAGGGGCTGAACCGCGGCCAGCTCGGAAACCAGCCGCCGGCAAGGTGCAAATTGACGGTAATCCCAATGGAGGGCTGGAAACGGAGCATGACTTATGCCGATACGGGTCTCCCGTGGGTGCTTCCGTCCCCGAACATCCCTTATCCGTCATCGCCGATGCATTATTGCGCAGCCGGAATCTGCGGGGAATTGTATGGTTTCCTGAACATTGGCATAGGTTATACTCTGCCGTTCCAGGTGTTCGGGGAGGAATGGATCGACGCTGTCGCCCTGAAGGAACTTCTTGACTCCTGGCGTCTGCCGGGAGTGTCTTTCCGTACAATATGGTTCAAGCCGTTTTCCGGGCGATCTGCGGGCAAACTGGTTCAGGGCGTGCAATATTTCTTTACCGACTATTCTTCTGCGAGGATTACGGAGGTGCAGTTCCATGTGATGCAGGCTATTGCGACCCTCTATCCTGACAAGACCCCCTTCGAGACCGCTACAGGCATAGGGCTTTTCGACAAGGTGTGCGGCAGTTCGTACATCCGCAAGACCTTCTCCAAAAATTACCGTTTCGATGACATCAAGGATTTTTGGAGGAAGGATGAGGCGGAGTTCAGAAAGTTGGCGGAGCGGTATTATCTCTACAAATAACTTTCATTCCCAGTCGTCGGTGCGGAAAGGGAAGGCGGGAAGATTGCGTGCACCGGTAAGGTTGCCGGGACAGAAGTCCCTGAAGCCATACCTGACGGCAACAGGCTTGGCCACGGCCTCCGAAGACACTTTCACACACTTCTGACCCGGCACGACAAAGGCTTCCGCCTTATGGAACACCCTGTCCTCTCCGGCAATCTCGAAACCTTCAAGACCATACCACGGGCTGAAACCGTTGCGGTCGTTGTCAAAACGGAGCACAGCCTCGTTTCCGGCAATCTCCATTTCCCTGAAAACGGGACCTTCGCAGTCAATGCTGCCGAACCCGTATGTCCTGTTGAGGGCAAGCCATGCAAGCCTCTGTCCGACCTCCTTTTTGCGGCAAGGATGTATCTGAACGTCCTCATACGGATATGCGAGGTCGTTGGTGCAGACGATTCCGCTGTTGGGGATGCTTCGTGCCGCCTTGAATTGGGCTTCTCTCAACAATGCGCCGGATATCCCGCCCTGTCTGCTCCCGTCGCTGCCTTCCCCGTATCTGTAAGGGGCGAGTTCCACGAGATAGAACGGCAGTTCTCCCTGTCCCCAAAGTCCTCTCCAATGAGTGACAAGAGTCTGCATTCGGGAAGCGTATGTGGCATGTCTGCCTACGTTGGTCTCTCCCTGATACCACAGGAAGCCGCTGACTGTATAGTTCCGTAACGGCCAGACCATTCCGTTGTACATGATAAAAGGTGTATGGGCGTCCCAATTCCATCCTTTGTTGCCCTCGGCAGGCTCGGAAACTCCGCAATCGATGTCAGGATAGCCTGAAACAATCTCTTCCGGAAGCCAGCCTTCCAGCGAAGAACCGCCCCAACTGCAGGATATGATACCTACCGGAATGTTGAGTACGGCATTGAGCGTTTTCGCAAAATGATAGCCCACTGCGGAGAACTGCCCTGCATTTTCAGGGCAGCATGTCTTCCATGAGCCTCCGACAGTGCTTTGCGGCGAAAGTGCCCCGGTTTTCGGTATGGTGACCATCCTTATGCCGTCATGTTTGCCCGAAAGGGCTATTTCCTCCGCACTTCCCTCCACGGGGCAGTCCCAAAAGCCGTCAAGGGGCATTTCCATGTTCGACTGCCCTGAACAGAACCATACTTCTCCTATCAGGATGTTGTCAAGCGTTATGGAATCGGATGCCTTTTTCCCTCGGGAATCCGTTTCGGTTATTCTGACCCGGTGCGGAATCATGGACCCGGCAGGAGTGTTTACGGAGGCTTCCCATTCCCCGCCGCTGCCGCAGACTGCGGAAAATGTGCTGTCGCACCAGTCCGGACTGATGACTATGTGTGTTCCCGCCTTTGCAAATCCCCAAAAGTTGACCTCGGAATTCTGACGGAGGACCATATTGTCCCCGATGATTTCGGGGAGGCGTATTTTTGCGGAAGAAAAGCCCGTGCCCGCAGCAAGGACAAGGGCTGTCAGAATAAGTTTTTTCATGGTCATTCAGCCAGTATCTTTTCTGTCCTTTCTATTATTTCCATGCACATGCGTCCGTTGTGGTAAGGGCATTTCCAGAATCCCGCCTTGTCGTCGTCCGTATTTGCGGAACCGTCGGAACGCAGGCTCCAGAACCATTCGCCGCCCGCTTTGTCGATGATGTGCCTTTTGATGAATTCCCAGCACCTGTGCGCCTTGTCAAGTGCTTCTTCAGAGCCTGTAATCTGCCACAGGTTGAAATATCCCACTACGGTTTCTGCCTGCACCCACCAGTGCCTGTCTGCATCTACCGCCCCTGTGGAGGAGTCGGATTCGTATATCATTCCGGCATCGGGCAAGAACCCCTCGGCGGCGGCGTCGGCCACCGACGCCACGACAGTGGCAATGTCCTCCAGGAGACTTTTGTCTCCGAGGACATCCGCCGCCTCGTACAGCAGCCATGATGCCTCAATGTCGTGTCCGTACGATATGATGTAGTGGCTGCTTTCCCACTTCTCGTTGAAGAACAGGCGAAGATGCCCAGTGTTGCGGTCGAGGATTCTGTCCGTGAACAGACTTATGAGATTCCTGAGACGCTCTTCGAGTTCCGGCGTTTTCCATACCCTGTAGAGGTTGGTGTACGGTTCGAGGATGTGCAGGTGCGTGTTCATCGTCTTGCACTCGTTGGCGTCTTTCTCGCTCAGCCTCATGTCCTTAAGTGGACTCCAGTCTTCGGCGAATGCTTCAAAATATCCGTTCCCCACGGGGTCAAAACTGTGCTGCTCTATGTCCCGGAACAGCCTGACGGCATATTGCAGAGCCTCCGCATCTCCGGTTGCCATGCAATATTCGCTGAGTCCGTAAATTGCGAAGCCGAGGGCATAAATCTGCTTTTTCCTGTCGGCGGGCTGGCCTTCAGGCGTGAGGCTCCACCAGACTCCGCCGAATTTTTTGTCGTAGAACCTGTCGATTATTTCCCTTTTTGCACGTGTAGCCGTCTCAAGGTATTCCGGTTTTCCGAGGATGCGGTATGCGGCGGAGAATGTCCACAGGATTCTTGCGTTCAGTATCGCTCCTTTTGGCGCATCGGTGTCCATTTCTCCTTTCCCGGAAATCCTCCCGAGAAAGCCTCCGTGTGTCCGGTCCTCCATTTTTTTCATCCAGAACGGGAGTATGTTTCCTGTGAGTTCCCGGAGCATCCCGTCTTTCATTTTCATTATTGCGTCGGTTGTCATGATGTTGTTTTTGTTCTGTCGGTTATTGTACATTTGATCCTGCTGGAAACAAAAGTAGCGAATTTCCATGACGGGCCATAATTGTCGGCTAAAATAAATGTCCTGTCATTGATTTATATCAAAAAATTGCTAAAAAAGTATCGTTTCTGATGAGTTTTTTGTATTTTTGAACTGAACATTAACCACATAAATACAGACCGATGAGCGACGTCCTTGAAGAAATTACCCCTCTGTCGGAAAAAGACTGTTTCCACATCGTGGACCGCCATAAGGCAAAATTCACTTACCCGCTGCACCAGCACAGGGAATATGAACTCAATTTCGTGGAGAATGCTCCCGGCGTGAAGCGGATCGTCGGGGACAGTGTCGAGGAAATCGGCGACTACGACCTCGTGCTTATATGCTCCGAGAACCTCGAACATGTATGGGACAACGGAAGATGCGTGTCGCAGGACATACGCGAGGTGACGATACAGTTTTCTCCGGAACTCCTGTCAGGCAGCCTGATGGCCAAAAACCAGTTCAGTTCCATTGTAAAGATGTTCCGGGATGCGGACCATGGCATATCATTTCCGTTGCATACTGTCATGAAAGTATATGGTGTCATAGACGGCCTTGCTTCGGAGTCGCAGAGCTTCGTACGCTTCCTTAAATTCCTGTGGCTGCTTTACGTGCTGTCTGTCAGTGACTATAAGATATTGTCGAGCAGTTCCTTTTCCCATGCCGAACGCAATCCCGAAAGCCGCAGGGTGAAGAAAGTGAAACAATATATAAATGATCATTATACGGAACAGCTGAGGCTGGAAGACCTCGCCCGCCTGGTCGGCATGACTCCTACTTCATTCAGCCGTTTCTTCAGGCTCAGAACCGGGAAGACGCTTTCCGATTACGTCCTGGACATAAGGTTGGGGTTTGCGGCGAGAATGCTCGTGGACTCCACCAAGAACATTTCGGAAATCTGCTTCGAGTGCGGCTTCAACAACCTTTCTAACTTCAACCGTATCTTCAAGAGCCGCAGAGGCGTCACTCCCAAAGAGTTCCGTTCCATGTTCAAGAAAAATAAGGTCATTGTATAATGTTCGGATTTCGCAGAAATCCGTAACACGAGGGTGCGAATCTTCAGATTCGACGCCCTCGTGTTAAAGTATCATAATCGGATAAATAAGTACTTGTTTGCCGTACACGGTATCTCTACCTTTGCGGATGCAAACCACATAATTTTGATGCTTTGATGAAATTTGCTCCGCTATTGCTGCTGTCTGTACTCGCCGTTTCCGTGTCTGCTTGTTCCGGAAAAGCAGACGGAACAAAATTTTTCCGGGTGGAGAACACCTGTTTCAAACCGGCGGAAGGGTATTCTGACCAGACTTCCATATATTATATAGGTACAAACTTCTGGTACGGGGCCATCCTCGGTTCCGACACACCGTCAGGCGACAGGCAGCGTCTTGCTGCAGAACTCGATTCCCTCAAGGCTCTCGGCCTTGACAATCTCCGCATCCTTGTGGGCGGGGACGGACCGTCAGGCATACCCTCACAGATAGAACCGAGCCTTCAGACAGAAGCCGGGGTCTATGATGAAAATGTCTTTGAAGGGCTGGATTTCCTGCTTGCGGAAATGGGAAAGCGCAGGATGTCGGCCGTACTTTATCTCAACAACGCATGGGAATGGTCCGGAGGTTACGGACGCTATCTCGAATGGGCCGGTGCAGGAAAGGCTGTTCTTCCGTCAGTGGCAGGGTGGCCTGCATACATGGAATATGTGTCCGCTTTCGTGACGAATGAAAAGGCAAAGGAACTGTTCTCCGACCATGTCAGGACTGTGGTGTCCAGGATAAATACGGTTACTGGAATCCCGTACAAGGATGATCCGGCCATATTTTCATGGCAGATAGCCAATGAGCCGAGATGTTTTTCGGATGCCGACAGCGTGAAGACCGCATTCGCCGACTGGCTGTGGGAAACTGCCGCACTGATAAAGTCCATTGACCCGAACCACATGGTCTCCACCGGAAGTGAAGGTTCCTGGGGCTGCGAAAACGACATCGCCCTTTTTGAAAAGATACATTCATGTCCCGACATAGACTACATGACGATTCATATATGGCCATACAACTGGAGCTGGGTGCGCAGCACTTCCGTTGAGGAGGACCTGCCGCAGGCCATTGCAAATACGGAAGCATATATTGATGCCCACAAGGCATTGGCCGAGAAATACGGCAAGCCTCTCGTGATCGAGGAATTCGGATTCCCGAGAGACGGTTTCCTCCTTGAAAAGGGCACGCCCACTACTTCACGTGATTCCTATTATTCATATCTTTTCGACAGGCTGAAGTCATCCAAAAGGGAATGCGGAGTCCTTGCCGGTCTCAATTTCTGGGGCTGGGGAGGCCTTGCGGACCAGAAGGGCGGTGTAAACTGGAGTCCCGGAGATGATTATTGCGGAGACCCTGCACAGGAACCTCAGGGGCTTAATTCAGTACATCTTGCCGACAGGAGCACCGTTGAACTCATACGAAAGGCTACGGCGGAACTGGACGCAATATCCGGAATCTCTGCTGAGCCTGTCCTTGAAAACGACTGGATGTATTCTTCGTCCGCACCTGCGGAATTGAGGGTTGCAGTGAAGACTGCGTGCCGGAAAGGTTTTGAACCGGCCATGACGATAATTGTAGCCACGGACAAGGGAGAGTTTGTCGCATCTTTTGAGGCGACTCCGTCGGAAGGGGATGACACCCTTGTTTTCCGTCAAAACCTTGCTCCGGGCTTCTATACCGTCACATTCTCTTCTTCAGTCGGGACGACTGAAGTGGAGAGCCCTGCTGATTGCCCCGCCCGAAATGAGGTACTCGGCCGTTTCAACATCGGCTGCGATCCGGAGAAAATAGTTTCTCCGCAGGACAAGCAGCCCGATTTCGATGAATTCTGGGCACGCACCCTTGCGGAACTCGCTGAAACCGACCCCGACTGGAAACTTACTCTCATCCCGGAACGCTCCAATGACATCAGGCGCACATACAGGGTTGACATGCGTTCTTTCGGAGGAGAACCCATATCCGGCATCTATATGGAACCTGTAAAGGCCGGAAAATATCCGGTATTCATAAACTACATGGGCTACGGTTCGGATGTATGGTACAACGACCCTTCATCCCGTCCTGAAGCAATCGAATTCACTCTCTGCGTCCGCAATCAGGCCCTGAACAGGAGACCGGGCGAAAAGGACGATTGGGTCACGAGAGGGCTTGGGGACAAGGACACTTATTATTACAGGGGAGCATTCATGGACGTGATACGTGCCATAGACTTCGCTGCGTCAAGAGAAAAGGCGGACACCTCGAAAATCTTTGCCGAAGGCGGAAGCCAGGGCGGTGCCTTCACACTCGTGGCAGCATCTCTCGACAGCCGTATCAAGGGCATAGCCCCTTTCGTCCCTTTCCTGTCAGACTTTCCCGACTATTTTGACATTGCATCATGGCCTTCAACTCCCGTACTCGAGGAGGCGGAAAGACTAGGCATCAGCCGTGAGGACCTTTTCCGGACCCTTTCCTATTTTGACGTGAAGAACTTTACGGACAGGATAACCTGCCCTGTGCTCATGGGATTCGGCCTGCAGGATGACGTCTGCCCTCCCCATACCAACTTTGCAGGCTACAATCACATAACATCCCCGAAATCATACGTCACCTTCCCTCTTTCCGGGCACCATGTCGAGACGGAGGCCGGATGGTGGGCTGCACGGGATGAATTTTTTGAGAAATATCTATAACTCTAAATAAAATCAACATGAAAAGTAAAATCATCGCTTGCCTGGCTATGCTGGTCTTCAGCATACCGCTTGTCGCCCAGTCGGGGAGTGTGCACGGAGTTGTCACGTCCTCGTCTGACGGCATGCCTCTGCCGGGTGTTGTCGTAACCGTACAGAGGGACAACACGCTCTACTCTATCACTGATCTTGACGGAAACTATACTCTGTCCGGTGTCAGGTCCGGGGATGTGCTGGAGTTTACCATGATGGGATTCACGACCCAGAATGTGACCCTTGCGGACGAGGCGGAGATCAATGTCATCCTCGCAGAAGAGGCCACACTGCTCGAAGAGACCATCGTAATCGGATACGGCACTGTCAAGAAGAAAGATTTGACAGGTTCTGTGGCATCGGTCAATTCCAACAAACTGAGGGAAACGATTTCCACAAGCGTCGACCAGATGCTCCAGGGAAAGGTGGCCGGAGTACAGATTACGGCCAATTCAGGTGCCCCTGGAGCAGCGACTTCCATCCGTGTCCGCGGTGCCGGTTCAATCAACAATACCAATGAGCCGCTCTACATCGTGGACGGAATACCGTTCTCCGGAGCCGGCAATACAATCGGCGGCTTCGACTGGGCAGGAGGCTCCAACGGACAGAATGTCGTCAATCCTCTGTCCACCATATCCCCTGCGGACATCGTATCCATCGATATCCTCAAGGATGCTTCCGCAACTGCCATTTACGGAGCAAACGGTGCCAACGGAGTCATAATCATCACAACCAAGCGCGGCAACGCCGGACGCGTGAACATCACATACGACGGCTATGTCACGGCACAGGCAATTACGAACAAACTGCCTATGATGAATCTCCGCGAGTATGCCGAGTACCAGATTGATCTGTGCAACGAACTGGGACAAACTGTCAGCGAAATGTACAAGGACCCGTCCCTTCTCGGAGCGGGGACAGACTGGCAGGATGCAATTTTCAGGACTGCCTTCATGCATTCGCATTCGGTTTCCGTTACCGGAGGCACAGAAAAGGTAAAGGTTGCGGCAAGCGGCGGCTACACGGATCAGGACGGTGTAATCATCGGTTCCGGCTTTACCCGCTTCAATGCCAGGCTCAATGTGGATGCTACGATTCTGCCGTGGATTTCCGCAGGCGCATCACTTGCTTTTACGCATACTGATGAGGTTATAACCAACAATGACGGTACGGACGGCGTCGTCCTTCAGGCTCTGACCATGCAGCCGAGCGTTCCTGTATATGACTTCAACGGAAACTGGGCCGGACCGGACACTGTCTATGGCGCTTCCCAGTACAATCCGGTATGGCTTGCAGAAATGAAGACAAACGACTACAAGAGAAACCGCTCCATGGGCAATTTCTATCTCAGTTTCGACCCTCTCAAAGGTCTGAACATCAGGACGGAATACGGTTTCGACTATTCGGACAACAACAATGTCTGCTTCGTCCCTACATACTCGTTCGGAACCCTTTCGAGCGATACGAACCAGATTATGCAGCGTGATGACCACTCCATGTACTGGATATGGAAGGTATATGCCAACTATAACAGGACATTCAAGGAGAAGCACAATTTCGGGGCAATGCTCGGTTTCGAAGTTTCGAGTTCCGAGTGGAACGGCCATCAGATAATCAAGCAGAATCTTTCTTCGGATGAAGTGCATGTGGTCACGACTGACGGTGAATTTGTCTCCAACAGCGGATGGAAAGACGGTTCGAAGATGGCTTCGGCATTCGGCAGGGTAAACTACAACTATGATGAACGCTATTACATTACCGCCACTTTGAGGGCTGACGCCTCATCGAAATTCGGTCCTAACCACAAGTGGGGATATTTTCCTTCCACGGCCCTTGCCTGGAGGATTTCCAACGAAAAATTCTTTGAAGGTGCACGGGATGTGATGAATGAACTGAAATTGCGTGCCGGCTACGGTATGGTTGGAAACTCCAATATCAACTCGTTCCTGTACAGTGCGAAGATGACAGCCATGAACACATGGGAGGGTACAGGCTATTATATGGCGAACATCGCCAATCCTGACTTGAAATGGGAGGCTTCCGAACAGTACAATGTGGGTCTCGACCTCTCTTTCCTCAAAGGCAGGATTGCCCTTACTGTTGACGCATATCTGAAACAGTCCAAGGATCTGCTCCTTCAGATGTCTGTCCCGTCATACCTCGGAGGCAGCACGACCTATCAGGACATAGCGACCCCTATGGTCAATATGGGAAAGACAAGCAACAGGGGTATTGACATAAACCTTACGACGCAGAACATCGTCAAGCCTAAATTCAACTGGTCGTCCAATGTGGTATTCTCCCTGAACAGGAATATGGTGGAGGCCCTCAACAACGATACTCAGACCCTTTCCGGCAACATCGACTGGTGGTCGGGCTTCCAGACTGCCACCAAGATAATGGTAGGGCAGCCGATAGGCGTGTTCTACGGCTACAGGGTGGATAAACTTTTCGAGAGCGAGGCTGAAATCCTCGACAGTCCAGTGCAGGTTGCAGACCCGGCAAACCCGCGCGTCAACCTTGTAAACAAGACCACTGGCGTATATCCGGGCGACATCAAGTTCGTGGACCTGAACGATGACGGCGTGATAGACGAGCAGGACCAGGAAGTTATAGGAAACCCTAACCCTGATTTCACATTCGGGTTTACCAACAATTTCATGATAGGGAACTGGGACATATCGCTTGCCCTGACAGGTTCCGTGGGCGGGGATGTGCTGAACTTTGCAAGATTCCGCACGGAGAGCATGAACTCAATCTGGGACAACCAGACTTCTGCTGTCCTCAACAGGGCGAAGATCGGTGCTGACGGCACTCTTATACCGGGGACCGGGCATTCGTCCAAATACGGCTATATTGTTCCGCGTGCGGCCACAAACGACCCTAACCAGAACAACAGGATGAGCACGAGGTGGATTGAGGACGGTTCATATCTGCGTATCCAGAATCTTTCCGTCGCTTACCGCCTGCCTGGAAAAGTCCTTGAAAAGACGAAAATTGCGACCTTGAGGATTTACCTCAACGCCCAGAACCTCTACACGTTCACCAAATATTCCGGATATGACCCGGAAATCGGTGCCTACAACCAGAGTTCTCTGCTCCAGAACATAGACAGGGGACGTTATCCTACCCCGATGGCCGTAACTTTGGGTGTGAACATAGGATTTTAATAAGGAGGAAGACAAATGAAAAAGATACTTTTTACAATATTCATAGCCTCGTCCATGCTTTTCAGTTCCTGTGAGGCCTTCCTCACGGTGGAACCGCAGGACACCATCATGGCTGAAAACTACTATGTCAGCAAGTCGGCCATCCGCGCCAATACGGCTGTTCTCTACAGTTCGAAGACATGGTTCGACTTCCATGCGAACTTCATGTTCTACGCAGGAGATATGATGGCGGGGGACATGTACTACACATACGACCAGGAGGGGCATTATTACTACAATTCGGTGACCCCAACCAACTCATATCTGCGCAACGGCTGGGTAGGGCTTTTCAGGGTCGTGTCGTTCTGCAACTCGGTCATCAATGATATGCCTGATGCGGCAAGAGGCAACGGCGTTGACGAATCTGTCATAAACGGCGCTCTCGGCGAGGCATACACCATAAGGGCCATGGCATATCTCTTCCTGGCGGAATACTGGGGCGAGGTGCCGATCATAGAGAACGCCACTGAACTCATCACTTCCGGAAATCCGGATGACATCTATGTGAACAAGAATACCCAGAATTCGCTCTATCGCTTCATGATAAGGGACCTTGAGAGGGCAATACCCCTGCTTCCGGAATCGGATGATCCGGGAAGGGCGACAAAATGGAGTGCAATGGGGCTTCTGGCAAAGGTCCAGTTACAGTACGCCGCATACGCCATGAATGCGACAACGACCGTATCCGCCTCCGAACTCTACGAGGCGGCGAAGACAAATGCCAAAAATGCGATAGATGGAGCAGAGGCAAACGGCTATGGTCTTTATCCGGACTATTCCGCCATGTTCGATGTGTCCGCAAACAATTGCAGCGAATCTTTTCTGTCGATACAGTGCCGGAGCGGGAATTACGGGGAAGGCAATGCCCGCAATGCAAACTTTTCGAGAAGTTCGCGCATCGCCGACCAGACTTGGGGTGCGGGAAAAGGTCCTACAATATCCCTCCAGTCACTCTATTCATCCTCTGATCTCAGGAGAAAGGCTATCTATATGACCAACGGAGACTATTACCCGAACCTTGCATCGGAGGACGGCGGCTACACGTACCAGTATGTCTACAGGAATCCTTCCGACCTTGATGTGAAGGTGGAGGACTACAACGAGATGCTGGCACACCTTAAGAAATATGTCATAGGCAAGCCTGCGGATTGCGGCGGCAATGTAGGACTCAACCAGGACGGCGGAAACAATCTTTATCTTCTGCGTGCTGCCGATGTAATGATGGTCTATATCGAAGCCTGCATAGGTACAGGAAACAATACTTCAGACGCTACGGCACTGCAGTACCTTACACGTATCCTCGAAAGGGCGGGGCTGCAGAATGGCTATACTTCCATTTCCTTTGAGGAACTGATTACCGAACGCCGCAAGGAATTTGCAATAGAAGGTATCAACTGGATGGATGTCAAGAGAGTATGGTATCGCGACCATGCTGCCGGACTGCGCTATCTTGAAGACATGGACAGAGACAGGAGATATGTATTCAACTGGTCCAGCGACAACTTCACTTATGACAACGCCGGAAATCCGACCTACACTATCGAAGATCAGTATGTCTGGGAGAATGACAAGTCCTATTACACGACAATCTGGGAATCGATGGACATCACTTCGGAGAATTCCGACGGCACATCCAACCCGGATTATTACAAGGGTGCAGAATGGCTTGAGGAAAACGGCCATAGAGTAAAGAACATCAATTTTTCTGATGCGACAATGTATCTTCCGATCCCTGAGGCAGAAGCGACCAATGCTCCTATACTTTCCGAACCTGCCGTGGAATACAATTTTGATGAATAAAAAAGATTGATTATGAATAGAATATATAATGCTGCGGCTGTCATTGCCGCGATGCTGGCAGGATTCCTGACTGTTTCCTGTGACAAGGCTTCAAGTCCGGATGCGGATCCGCAGGTCTTCTTTGTCCGTCCGGTGGACTCTGCCCAGGGTGACAAACTTCTTACGGAAGTCTCCATGGGAAGCACGATAGCAGTTATCGGAGAGGGCCTGGCAGGTGTGAACCGGATTGCTTTCAACGACCAGGTGTCAAAACTCAACCCTACCCTCGTTACCCCGACATCCATTATCGTGACAGTGCCGAGCACTATGCCTGAAGAGGTTACCAACAAGATGTACCTCAGCACGAGTGCCGGAAAATCTACAGAATACGACTTGGCGGTCATCATTCCGTCGCCGTCCATCCAGTCCATCGAATGCGAATATGCTCCGGCCGGCTCCGAAGTGTCCATATATGGAAATTATTTTTTCGCCAGAGAGTCTGACGGGCTTGTGGACGTGACGTTTCCGGGTAATGCCGAAGCGGAAGTCAAGAGCGTGACCGAGACGGAAATCGTGTGCATAGTGCCTGCTGAGGCCACTATAGAAGGCTCCATTTCTGTCACATCCCAATACGGGACATCAAGGTCTTCGTTCTCGTGGCTGTGTTCGGAAGGTATCGTGACCGACTTTGAGGAGACCTCCTGGAACAACTGGAACCTCAGCGAATTTGCTTCAGAAAACGGTTGCAGCGGACAGTATATGCACCTTTCCGGCAGCGTCGGCTCATGGGCATGGCCGGCAAACCAGATACAGTTCTTTTATGTCAATCCGGAGGGGGCGCCTCTCATATCGGAAGGAGAAATATCGGAATATTCGCTGGTATTCGAGTACTGCTGCAACAAATGGGACTGTACGCCTATGATTATCTGGTTCGATGCCGACGGTGCACACAGCGTGGATAATGAAGAGGCACAGTACCATTGGAAACTGTATGACGAAGGTTTCGAGGCCGGAGTGTGGAAGACCGTCTATATTCCTCTTACGGAATTCAACATGGACAAGGAGGAGACCACGACCGGCAGGACCCTGTCCGTTGAGGATATGGTAAACATGAGCATGATGCCGTTCGGCGCCGCTGACGGCCCGGGCGAGATAGACATCATGATAGACAATGTCAGACTTGTCAGGAATAATTGAATATCTTAAATTTACACTGTAATGAAACTTTTTCGGACATCAATAATATTGCTTTCCGCAGGCCTGATGCTTCTTGCCGCCTGCGAAAAAGGCCCCAACGGCTATACGGTGGACAAGGATGCCGTAGTGCTGGAGGCTTACGGGCCGAATCCGGTCCTCAGGGGCAGCGATCTTAAGTTCGTGGGGCAGAACCTCGACCGGATAACATCCGTCGTCCTGCCTGTGGACATGGAAATCCCGTCTTCTGAATTTAAGGATGCAAGTGCGTCTTCCTTCAAGGTAACAGTCCCGATTGAATGCGAGCCGGGCGAGGTCGTCCTTGTTTATGACGGCGGTACAATTACGGCAAAGACTACACTCTCATATACGGAGCAGTTCTCCATATCGTCAGTTGCCCCTAAGGACGAAACGAAGCCTGTACTTGAAGCAGGAGATTCCGTCAGAGTGGACGGAGAGTATCTGAACAACATAGTCAAGTTCGTGTTCGTGAATGGCGGTGCCGTAGCGGAGGGAGAACTGATAGGCACACATACAAGGCATCAGATATGCTTCGCAGTTCCTGCCGGGGCCATGACAGGAAGGATTTATGGAGAAGACGGCAACGGCAACCAGGTCTATTCCGAAAACGAACTTCAGATCCGCCAGCCGGAAGTGACCGGCGTGGCTCCTTATGATGACGTGCGTCCGGGGAACAAGATCACAGTGACGGGCAGCCTGCTCGATCAGATAATGTCCGTTACCTTTACCGGTTCTGCAGCGGCGATAGAAGCGGCTGCATTCGAAAATGCCTCGGCGACATCTTTCACGCTGACAGTTCCTTCCGATGCCCATGACGGTCCGCTCACATTGGTTTCTGCGGCAGAACAGAAAATCAGCACTGAGCAGTCGATTGTAGTGGCTGTGCCGGAAAGTCTGGCTTTTGCAGGCGAGAATAAATACAAAGCAGGCAACAGCATCGTCATTACGGGGAACAACCTCGACCTTGTGACCGGAGTGACATTTTCGGGCAATGCGGCAGGCGAGTTCACATATTCGGACGGCTCCCTGTCAGTGACGATTCCCGCATCCGCATCCGACGGAGAAATTACCCTTTCGACGGCCGCAGAAAAGACAGTGACCACATCATCCGTGACCCTCGTGAAACCGGTAATTACGGGGTTCGAAGCGTCTGAAGTCAAGGCCGGAGAAACTTTCACGATAAGCGGCACGGACCTCGACCTCGTTACGGGCGTGACCCTCAACGGAGTTGAATGCACATTTACTGCGGACAGCGACTCGCAATTGACAGTCAATACAACCGCATCGAGCACATCCGGAAAGGTCGCAGTTTCGGCAGCAAACGGCTATACGGCCGTAAGCGGAACGGAACTGACCGTCACATACGACTCGATTGTCATCGTCTCCTCTCTGACGGAATCTGTCAAGCCGGGAGAATTTGTGACCATGAAAGGTTCGAACTTCAATATGATAGAATCGATTTATGTAGGGGAGACCAAGGTCGTTTCATACACCAGCCGTTCCGATTCGGAAGTGACATTTGAAATGCCGGAAGTCGAGGCCGGGACATACAATCTCGAATTTGTACTTACGACCGGCGACAAGGAGACTTGCCCGATTGCTATCGGGGTTACCGGTCTCGTGACCACTATTGATATCTGGTCCGGAAGCCTGAACACGGGTACGGCCTGGGACAGTACCAACGGGGTAGTAAATCTTGCATGGCAGAATCTGTTCAATGACATTCCGGATGGATGTACTCTCCATGTTGCATATACCACTACTGGCGAAGCGGATTATTCCCAGTTGAAACTGCAGGAAGGTAATGACTGGTCCGCCCTGACGAGCGTTGACGATGCAAACGAATGGGACTGTATCGATCTTCAGCAAGGCTCTTCTGAAGTTTCCTATCTGCTTAACGAAACTGATACGGCAGACTTGAGAAGCGCAGGATTGATAGTGGCTGGATATTCTGTAATCGTGACACGGGTTTATTTGACTTATTGATATGATGAAGACAATCAGGAGAATAATTTGTTTGTCGATATCTGCTGTCTGTGTATTCTGGTCTTGCAAGGATGTTGCAGGGCCAGAAAATCCGTCGGATGGAATCGCACCCTCCGTCGTGTCGGCCAGTCTTGAGGACGGCGCATCCGGCGTGGATGTCGGTCTCGGACAAATCAGCGTGGATTATGATGTTCCCGTGGCAATAGCGGATGCTTCTGCCATAGAACTGACAGGCATGGATGTGGAGGTTTCCACAGCCAATATGCAGGTCCGCATCGCATTCGGCAAACTGACCGGCAACACGGAATACACATTGACGCTTGCCGACGGGGCAGTCGTGTCCCGAAGCGGAAATGTACCGGCGGCTCCGCTCGTCCTGACGTTTACTACAGGAGAGGACCCTGATGCTCCTCCGTACATCCCGGGCGAGCCGGGGGACTATTCCCAAAGCCTTGTGACAGAGAATCCTCTGCCTGCAGCCTCAGGACTGTATGAGTATCTGCTGTCAATCTACGGGAAAAACACCCTGTCGGGAGCCATGGCCCATGTCGACTGGAACACCGACGAGGCGCAGTGGATAGGCATCCAGACGGGGAAATATCCCGCCATTGCCTTTTTCGACTATATCCATCTCCCTGACTCTCCGTCAAACTGGATTGATTACGGGAACATTACCCCTGTAAAGGAATGGTGGAACGCAGGCGGCCTTGTCGGTATAGGTTGGCACTGGAATGTGCCTGTAGCCTCGGGCAGTTCTACCCTGACATTCAATACGGAGACAAAGGATTCAGACGGGAATACCGTGGTGAACACTTTCAGTGCGGCAGACGCCGTGGTTGACGGGACTTGGGAGAACGGGGTGCTGAAGTCCGATCTCAAGGAGGTTGCTGATTATCTTATGCTTCTCCAGAACGAGGGCATCCCTGTAATCTGGCGGCCGCTCCATGAGGCAGCGGGAGGCATCTATACCTATGGCGCGGGAAAAGCGTGGTTCTGGTGGGGAGCGGACGGCGCTGAGGCCTATAAGGCATTGTGGAAGTATATGTTCGACTATTTCGAGTCGGCAGGCATCCGTAACCTGATATGGGTGTGGACCACGCAGACATCATCTTATTCTGATGCCGACTATGCTTTCTATCCGGGAGATGAATATGTGGATATTGTAGGAAGGGACATTTATGACAACAGCGATGCCGGGTCCATCGCAGGACAGTTCTCCGCCATTGCCCAAATGACTACGCATAAGATGGTGACGCTTTCTGAACTCGGAAATGTGGCGGACATGGCTTCGCAGTGGGATGCAGGGGCGAAATGGCTCTTTTTCATGCCATGGTATGACTATGACAACGATTATACGGCGGGCTATGCCCATCAGCATGCGGACATCGCGTGGTGGCGGTCTTCGTTTGCTTCCCCGGCAGTCCTCGACCGCCAGGAACTTCCGTCCGACTTGTTCGAATGACAAATATTGAAGCGATTATGAACCATAGAATATTGACATTTTTTGTTGCTGGTATTATGTGCGCATCATGTGGCAATGACGGGACGCCTTTATACAAGGACGCATCCGCTCCGGTAGGAAAAAGGGTTGAAGATCTGCTCGGACGCATGACCCTTGAGGAGAAGGTCGGGCAGATGAACCAGTTTGTGGGTCTTGAGCACATCAGGAAGAATGAGGCTTCGCTCAGCGAAGAAGACCTGAAAAACAATACGGCAAACGCCTTTTATCCGGGATTTTCGGCGGATTCGGTGGCTGAATGGACGAAAAAGGGGCTTGTGGGCTCTTTCCTCCATGTGCTTACGCTCGATGAGGCAAATTATCTCCAGTCCCTTGCCATGCAGAGCCGTCTTGCGATACCCGTGATTTTCGGAATAGACGCAATCCACGGCAATGCCAACGCTCCTGACAACACGGTCTATCCGACCAACATTGGGCTTGCTTCATCCTTTGACCTCGGGCTCGCGTACCGCATTGCCCGGGAAACGGCAGCGGAAATGCGTGCGATGAACATGCACTGGACATTCAATCCTAATGTGGAAGTGGCAAGAGATCCTCGCTGGGGCAGGGTCGGGGAGACTTTCGGGGAAGACCCGTATCTTGTTTCGCTCATGGGGGAGGAGACCGTAAAGGGCTATCAGGGCGACTTGTCTTCCGATGACGTGCTCGCCTGCATCAAGCATTTTGCGGGCGGAAGCCAGCCGATAAACGGCACGAACGGCTCTCCGACAGACCTTTCCGAGCGTACCATAAGGGAGGTTTTCTTCCCTCCTTTCGAAAAGGGTGTCGAGGCCGGAGCGATGTCGCTTATGACGGCACACAATGAACTGAACGGAATTCCGTGCCACAGCAACGAATGGCTCATGGAAGACGTGCTCCGCGGCGAATGGGATTTCAAGGGATTCGTTGTAAGCGACTGGATGGACATCGAACATATCCATGACCTCCATGCCACTGCGGAAAATCTCAAGGAGGCATTCTTCCAGAGCATAATGGCAGGCATGGACATGCACATGCACGGGGTATATTGGAATGAATATGTATGCGAACTCGTGAGGGAAGGACGCATACCGGAAAGCCGCATAGACGAGTCTGTGCGCAGGATTCTGGAAATGAAGTTCCGTCTCGGCCTGTTTGAGCAGCCGTATGCCGACGAGAAGACCACCATGGACGTGAGGCTCTGCGAAACGCACAGGCAGACCGCTCTTGAGGCTGCACGCAAGTCCATCGTCCTGCTGAAGAATGACGGGCTTCTGCCTCTGTCTCCGGAAAAGTACCGCAGGGTGCTCGTGACAGGCATCAATGCCGACGACCACAATATCCTCGGAGACTGGAGCGCGGACCAGAAGCCTGAAAATGTGGTGACAGTCCTCGAGGGGCTGAAAATGATTGCTCCGCAGACGGATTTCGTGTTTGTGGACCAGGGCTGGGATCCTCGCAACATGTCCCGCCAGGCGGTTGACAGGGCTGCATCCCTCGCCCGCACATGTGACCTGAACATAGTTGTAGCAGGGGAGTACATGTATCGCGGAAGGTGGACGGAAAGGACATCCGGAGAAGATACGGACCGTTCCGACATTGACCTTGTAGGACTGCAGAATGAACTGATACAGAAGGTTGCAGCATCCGGGAAACCTACGGTGCTTGTCCTGATTTCCGGACGCCCTCTAGGGACGCAGTGGGCAGCTGAGCATCTTCCTGCCCTCGTGAATGCGTGGGAGCCGGGAATGTACGGCGGTCAGGCTATTGCCGAGATATTGTACGGTCAGGTTAATCCTTCGGCAAAACTTGCCGTAACGATACCCCGTTCCGTCGGGCAGACGCAGATGATATACAACCATAAGCCGTCGCAGTATTTTCATCCGTATGCCGTCACTCCGAGCACTCCGCTTTATCCGTTCGGTTACGGGCTTTCCTATACGGATTATGAGTATTCGGATTTGAGGCTTGACAGGACGGAGATTCCGGCAGACGGGAGCGTGAAAGTTTCAGTAACCGTGAAGAATACCGGCAGAATGGCCGGAGAGGAGATTGTGCAACTGTATATCAGGGACAGGTTTTCCCAAGTCACGAGACCGGTAAAGGAACTCAAGGATTTTGCAAGGATAGCCCTGGAACCGGGGGAAAGCCGCAATGTGGAATTTACGGTTACGCCGGACAAACTGAAATTTCTCGACAAGGGGCTGAAGCCGATTGTCGAGCCGGGGGAGTTCATTGTGATGGTCGGTCCGTCGTCCGACGACCGGGATTTGCTCACCGCCTCCTTTTTTGTCCGCTGAAATGTGATAAGTATGAAAATAATGATTTTACTCGCCGTTGCTGCACTGACAGCCTGCGGCAACGGCATAACTCCAGCCGATGAACTCAAGGCCCGCCTTGCAGGTACGGCCGCAGAAGGGAAAATACTGTTCGGACATCAGGATGCCTTGCTTTACGGGCATTCATGGAGGGCGGAGAACGGAGATGCCCTCGACCGTTCCGACATCAGGGACGTGTGCGGAAGACATCCTGCCGTACTCGGACTTGACCTCGGCGGCATAGAAATTCAGGATGCGGAAAATCTGGACGGGAATCCGTTTGACATGATGAAGGAAGCCGCAGTCAGACATCATGAACGGGGCGGAATAGTCACGTTTTCGTGGCACCCCCGCAATCCTCTGACAGGGGGCGACTCATGGGATGTGTCTTCGGCGGAAGTCGTGGCATCTGTCCTCGAAGGAGGGGAAAAGCATGAAATGTTCATGGGCTGGCTTTCTGCCTGCGCCGATTTTCTCGGCTCTTTGAAGGATGCGGAAGGCAATCTAATCCCTGTAATCTTCAGACCGTGGCATGAGCATACCGGAAGCTGGTTCTGGTGGGGACGGGACCTTTGTACGACGGAGCAGTATGTAGGACTTTGGGAAATGACATATCGCTACATGGCTCTGGAACGGGGACTCGACAATCTTGTGTGGGCTTATTCCCCGGGAGCAGGTCCTGATGCCGCAGGCTATATGGAACGTTATCCCGGCGATGACGTGGTGGATCTTCTCGGTCTGGACTGTTATCAGTACGGAGAGGCTCCGCAGTCCAACGGAACCTATTCCGCACAGTTGAAGGAGACGCTTGCGTTCATGACTGAACTCGGGAAAGAACACGGAAAGCCGATAGCATTGACGGAAACCGGTTTTGAGGGGATTCCTTATGAGAAATGGTGGACTGAGGTGCTCTATCCTGCAGTAAAGGACTATCCTTTGAGTTACCTGTTGGTATGGCGCAATGCATGGAACAGGGAGAGCCATTTCTATGGCCCGTGGAAAGGCTCCCTTTCAGAGGCGGATTTCCTCGACTTTGTGGCGCTTCCGGAGATTTTGCTCTTGTCAGAATGACTTTGAGGCGTTGGCAGAATGACTTAGGTAAATAAATAAAATTATCTACCTCTGAGGAGCAGCTTATGGCTGCGACGAGCCCCCGGCGAGGGGGATGAGAGGGGGTGGTGCCCCTTAACAAGGGGCTGTCGCCATAGCGACTGGGGATTAAGACAAGCGGATTTCGAAGAAATCCTTAACGACGGTTCGACGAATGTCTTAATCTTGAACAACATAAATTCGTCGAACTGACGTTGAATTTCATATGAACTTTGAAGAAAGATTGGAGTGGCTGAAAAGGAATCATGAGGCACTCATAGCGAGAAAGAACGAACCCGTGGAAGGCAACGGGATATACGAGAGGTACAAGTACCCGATACTTACGGGAGACCACGCCCCTCTTTCCTGGAGATATGACCTGAACAAGGAGACCAACCCATATCTCATGGAACGTTTCGGCATCCATGCCACGTTCAATTCAGGCGCAATAAAATGGAACGGACGTTATATTCTTGTGGTAAGGGTCGAAGGTGCGGACAGAAAGTCATTCTTTGCCGTTGCGGAAAGTCCGAACGGTGTCGATAATTTCCGTTTCTGGGACAGGCCGGTAACTTTGCCTGATTACGGCGAGCCTGCGACAAATGTTTACGACATGCGGCTTACTGCGCATGAGGACGGCTGGATTTACGGCATTTTCTGTGTGGAACGCAAAGATCCGTCTGCCGCTCCGGGCGACCTTTCTTCCGCCGTGGCTTCTGCAGGAGTCGCTCGCACGAAGGATCTTGTCAACTGGGAACGCCTCCCTGACATGGAATCCTCTTCGCAGCAGAGGAACGTGGTATTGCATCCTGAGTTCGTGGACGGGAAATATGCTCTCTACACGAGACCGCAGGACGGTTTCATTGATGCCGGGCGCGGCGGCGGAATTGGATGGGCTCTGGTTGACGACATGACGCATGTACGCATTCAGGACGAAAAAATCATCAATGCAAGGCATTACCACACGATCAAGGAGCAGAAGAACGGCGAGGGGCCGGCGCCAATCCGGACTGCGAAAGGATGGCTTCATCTTGCCCATGGGGTGCGCGCCTGCGCTTCCGGATTGCGTTATGTGCTCTATCTCTATGTGACCTCCCTCGAAAACCCGTCTGAAGTGATTGCGGAGCCTGGAGGTTTTTTCCTCGTGCCCGAAGGTGATGAATATGTGGGCGACGTGATGAACGTGCTGTTTTCCAACGGCTGGATAGCCGATGAGGACGGTACGGTCTATATCTACTACGCTTCCTGCGACACGAGGATGCATGTTGCCGTCTCTTCCGTGGACAGGCTTCTCGACTATTGTTTCAATACCGAGCCTGACGGCTTTACGACCACGGACTCCGTAAAGAGACTTAACCGTCTGATAGACAAAAATATGATCTGATGGCGGTTGGCGGAAAAGCGACTTTCCTTGAAAAGGTGGGGTACGGCTTCGGGGACATGTCATCCTCGATGTTCTGGAAGATTTTTTCCTACTATCTGCCTTTCTTCTATTCGAACGTGTTCGGGCTGTCGCTTGCCCATGCGGGAACACTATTGCTGATAACCAAACTTTATGATGCGGTTTCCGATCCTGTCATGGGCATGATTGCCGACAGGACGGAGACACGCTGGGGAAAATACCGTCCGTATCTTCTGTGGTGTGCCGTCCCGTTTGCAGTATGCGGTGTGCTGACATTCACTACCCCTGACGCCGGGTACGGATTCAAGCATGTTTTCGCATACATTACATATCTCCTCATGATGACGGCATATACTGCCATCAACGTTCCTTATGGAGCGATGTTGGGCGTTCTTACTCCTGATTCCCGCGAAAAAACGGTATTTTCGTCATACAGGATGTTTTTCGCCTATGGAGGAAGTTTTCTGGCATTGGCCATTTTTGAGCCTCTGCAGAATTTCTTTCAGGGGATGGACAGCGGCGTGACGGTGGCAGACTCGTGGCAGTATTCCATGATTGTGGTCGGGATAATCTGTGCGATCCTTTTCGTGATGTGCTTTGCAATGACGAAGGAAAGGGTAAAGATAAATGCTCCCGTTTCGGGCAACTCATCCATTCTCAAGGACTTCAAGTCCCTTGTGTCCAACGGCCCGTGGTGGATTCTGCTTGCCGCGGCCATCGGAATACTGCTGTTCAACTCCATAAGGGGAGGAGCCGCAGCATATTATTTCAAGGATGTGATAGGCGGAAACGCCATTTTCTCGTGCGGCATCTTCCTCGCTGCCGGGGAGGTGGCGAACATGCTCGGAGTGGCTCTTGCGGTACCGCTTTCCGACAGGTTCGGGAAGAAGACTTCATACATGATTTCGCTTGTCGTGGCCGCTGTCCTGAGCATATTCATAGTGTTCATTCCTGTAACTCCGGCCGGGCTATGGGCTCTCATGGGACTGCAGATCCTGATAAGCATAGCCACGGGCGTGACTCTGCCGTTGCTTTGGAGCATGTTCGCCGACATAGCGGACTATTCGGAATACAAGAACGGCTCAGCGTCCACGGGACTTATATTCTCCTCCTCGTCAATGGCCCAGAAATTTGGCGGGGCATTCGGCAGCGCACTGATATTGTGGGCATTGGCAGGCTTCGGATATGACACTTCCGAAGCCGCTGTGCAGACTTCCACCGCAATCGGAGGCCTGAAGGCCATGATGAGCTGGATTCCTGCTGCCGGAGCATTGGCTGCAGCAGTCGTGGTAGCATTCTATCCCTTGACATCCAAGAGGATGTCCGAAATATCAGCGGCTCTTGCCGACAGAAGACAAAAGCAGACTGAACAATGAAGATAAAACACATACTGATTACTTTTGTGGCAGCCGTGCTCTCGTCCGCATGGCTTTGTGCCGCTCCGTCGGACAATTCTCCGGTAGCGCACAACGGCTGGCTTTCGGTAAAAGGCACCTCTCTGGTCAATGAACATGGCAATCCGGTAATTCTTTCAGGCACAAGCATCGGCTGGCACAACTTGTGGCCGAGGTTCTACAATGCCGGAGCCGTAAGGACTCTTGCAGGAGAATGGGGCTGCGATGTGGTGCGTGCTGCAATAGGCGCTGAACTCGACGGCAATTATGCGTCAGACCCCCGTACTGCCCTGAAATGCCTCTACAATGTAGCCGATGCTGCAATCGACGAGGGGATTTATGTGATAGTGGACTGGCATGCCCATAAACTGAGAACAGATGAGGCGAGGAGTTTTTTCGGCGAAGTGGCGAAAAAATACAAGGGTGTGCCGAATGTCATCTATGAAATCTATAACGAGCCTGTGGATGATTCCTGGGACGCCCTCAAAAAATATGCGGAGGAGATAATCGGGGTCATCAGGGCTGTTGAACCCCGTGCACTTGTCCTTGTCGGTTCCCCGCATTGGGACCAGGATGTGCACATAGCGGCTGATGCACCTCTGACAGGAATTGAAAATGTCATGTACACCCTTCATTTTTATGCAGGCACACACGGTGCGGAATTGCGCGTCAGGGGTGATTATGCCATTTCGAAGGGGCTTCCTCTTTTTGTTTCCGAATGTGCTGCCATGAATGCAGACGGGGATGGTCCGATAGATGCCGAGGAATGGCAGAAATGGTGGGACTGGATGAATGCCAACGGATTGAGCCGTGTGATGTGGTCAGTGTCGGACAAGGATGAGACATGTTCGATGCTGAGACCGTCAGCGTCTTCCGGAGGGCCGTGGAAAGAGAAGGATATAAAGGACTGGGGAAATGTTGTGAGAAAATATCTGAAGGAGGATGTCGACAGGGAAAATGACCTTGTCCACATCTGTACGGACGGAATCTCATTGGTGCTTGATGCCAAAACCGGTTCTGAACTGAAATATCTCTATTTCGGAGAAAGACTGGACAGCCGGGATGTAAGGACTCTGCTCCGTTCCGGGATGCAATCTTGCCCGGCATATCCTGTATATGGCATGAACACGCCTGCCGAGGCTGCCCTTGCCGTAGTGCATCCTGACGGGAACATGACTTTGGACATGACAGTGGAAAGCGTTTCGGTTTCAGAGGAAAACGGGGCAGATGTCACGCGGATAAGGCTGAAGGACAGTGTGTATCCCTTCTCGGTCGAGATATGCTACAAGGTGCATGAAGATGCGGAAATGATTGAGACATGGACGGAAATCCTCAATTCCGGGAAGAAACCGGTAGTTCTGGAGCAGTTCGCGTCGGCATGTCTTCCGATAAGGAAGGGAAACGTGTGGATTTCACACCTGTACGGCTCATGGGCGAATGAGGGCAGGGTGGCGTGTGAGCCTCTTGCTCCGGGAATGAAGGTGATAAAGAACAAGGACGGCGTCCGCAATTCACATACCTCCCATGCGGAGGCAATGATTTCCCTTGACGGAAAACCTGCTGAAAATACAGGGGATGTGATAGGCGCAGCCCTTTGTTACAGCGGAAATTACGAATTGAAATTCGATACAGGCGACACTGATTTCCATACATTTTTCGCAGGAATCAATCCCGATGCTTCGCAATACAGGCTTGCGCCTGAGGAAAAGTTTGTCACGCCTGCGCTGGCTCTGACATTCAGCCGTGAAGGCTTGAGCGGGGCAAGCCGCAATTTTCATGACTGGGCAAGAAAATACGCCCTTGCTCATGGAGATGTCGAGCGTAAAATCCTGCTGAACAGTTGGGAAGGCGTGTATTTCGACATTACCGAAGAGGGTATGGATGCCATGATGGGCGACATTGCCTCAATGGGAGGAGAACTTTTTGTCATGGATGACGGCTGGTTCGGCGGGAAATATCCCCGCAACAGGGACAATTCTTCCCTCGGAGACTGGGTCGTGGACGGGAATAAATTGCCTCACGGCATTGACGGTCTAATTGAGGATGCACGCAAGCATGGAATAGGCTTCGGAATATGGATAGAGCCGGAAATGGCGAACACCGTCAGCGAACTCTACGAGACTCATCCCGACTGGATCCTTAAGCCTGAAGACCGGGAAGCCGTTACTGGCAGGGGAGGCACACAGCTCGTGCTTGATTTGGGCAATCCCGAAGTGCAGGATTTCGTGGTCGGCATTGTGGACAGGCTCATGACGGAACATCCTGGGATAGAATACATAAAATGGGATGCGAACATGTCCATAATGAACCACGGTTCACAGTATCTCGGCAAGTCGGAGCAAAGTCATCTGTATATAGAATATCACAGGGGACTGGCTTCCGTATGCGAGAGAATCAGGGCAAAATATCCGTCTCTGACGATTCAGGCTTGCGCAAGCGGCGGAGGACGTGCCAATTACGGAATCCTTCCGTGGTTCGACGAATTTTGGGTCAGCGACAATACGGATGCCCTGCAAAGGATATACATGCAGTGGGGAACATCCTATTTCTTTCCTGCCATTGCAATGGGATCACACATAAGTGCAGCCCCGAATCATCAGACTTTCAGGACGATACCTCTGAAATACAGGATAGATGTAGCCATGAGCGGCCGTCTCGGAATGGAGATTCAGCCAAAGAACATGACCGATGAGGAAAAGGATTTGTGCCGCAGGGCGATAGCGGACTACAAAACCATAAGGCCGGTCGTGCAGTTCGGTGACATATACCGTCTCGTGTCCCCATACGACGGGTTCAACATTGCGTCGATGATGTATTGCTCGAAAGACAAGTCGGAGGCTGTTTTCTATTGGTGGAAACTCGAACATTTCCGTGACGAGCATCTGCCGAGGGTGAAGATGGCGGGGCTCGACCCGGACAGGATGTACAGGATCACGGAACTCGTGAGAATCGACAATGAGCCACTGCCTTTCGAGGGTATGACGTTTTCGGGGAAATACCTGATGTCCACGGGGCTTGAGATTCCATACACCCATATCGTGGATTATCACAAGCAGAATGACTGGTCAAGCCGTGTGCTTCATCTTGTTGCGGAATGAAAAGGTTATTGTTTATGGTGTCGGCTGCCCTGACGTGCTGTGCCGCATACGGTACAGGCGTCAGGGACAGCCTTTTTCTTGACGGGACATGGACTGCGGTGACGGAGACCGGCGTTTCCCATGAAGTTGTCCTGCCGGGGACTGCGGATGAAAATCGTCTCGGGACAAGAAATCCTGACACATCATGCACGTCCGGGCTTACGCGGCTCTATCCGTTTGAGGGAGTCGTGACATACACGAAAAGCGTACGCATACCCCGTTCTTTTTCAGGAAAGAGGCTGAGGCTCGTGCTGGAGCGGACAAAGCCGTCCGTCCTTCGGGTTGACGGGGACAGCATAGGCAGTTTCGGGCACATTCTTTCCCCTCATGTCTATGAACTGCCCCGACTGAAGCCGGGTGTGCATGAGATTTCCCTGACGGTGGACAATTCCCAGTCGGCAGTACCTGCCGAAATCCACAGTTCGCATGCTTGGAGCGAATCGACGCAGACCAACTGGAACGGCGTAATCGGGCAGATGTTCATCGAGGCATGCGATTCGGTGTTCATTTCTTCAATGAAGATTTATCCGGACGTGGCGGCCGGAAATGCCGTTGTGTGCATGAAAGTGGTTTCAAATGAAGATGTTTCCGGGGCAGTGGTGAATCTTTCAGCGTCGGCTGTTTCCTGCGGTCGGGGCTTGTCTGATGACATTTCAGGAGATGCTCCGGTGGCCCGGAAACTGGATTTGCGGAAAGGTGTGAATGAAGTTAAGGTGACTTTGGACATGGGCGACAATCCTTTGCTGTGGAGCGAGTTCCATCCTCATCTTTACCGGTTTGATGCTGTTGTCAGGACAGGAAAATTCGGGGATTCGAGAAGCGTGCAGGCAGGGATGAGAGATTTTTCCGTGTCGGGCACATCCTTTACGGTCAACGGATTCCGTACATTTTTGAGGGGAAAGCATGACGCCTGCGTCTTTCCGCTGACGGGCTATCCTCCGATGTCCGTAGGGGAATGGTGGAGAGTGTTTTCAATTGCAAAGAATTATGGCATAAACCATTACCGTTTCCATTCATGGACACCTCCTGAGGCTGCGTTTGAGGCTGCCGACATGGAGGGAATATATCTTCAGGTGGAATTGCCCTTGTGGGGAGAGGTTTCCAGAGAAAATCCGGGCTTGAATGCCTTTCTGCTGAATGAGGCGGAGCGTATTTTGGAGGAATACGGCAATCATCCGTCATTTGTGATGATGTCGCTCGGAAATGAACTTCACGGGGACACTTCCCTGATGCGGGAATGGGTGGAACGGATGCGTTCGGAAGACGGACGGCATCTGTATTGTTTCGGCTCAAACAACAACCTAGGCTGGAACGGCCCACAGGATGGCGAGGATTTCTTTGTGGCATGTAGAGTCGGCTGGGGAGAGGGCTGTACGGCGCATACGAGGACCACTTTCGCTTTTGTGGATGCGGACAAGGGCGGAATACTCAACAGCATGCGCCCCGCCACTTCCGGCAACTATTCCAAGGCAGTGGCTGCCAGCCCTATTCCCGTGATAAGCCATGAGAATTGCCAGTTCCAGAGTTATCCTGACTTTTCGCAAATCGGGAAATATACGGGTGTGCTATATCCGTATAATCTTGAAATTTTCCGTAAAAGGCTGGCTGATGCGGGAATGGAAGGTGTGGACCGGGATTTCGGCATGGCATCCGGGCGTTTTGCGGCGGAGTGCTTCAAGGCGGATTTGGAATATGCCTTCAGGACGCCGGGCTTCGGAGGATTCCAGATGCTTGACCTGCAGGATTATCCGGGACAAGGAACGGCTCTTGTGGGCGTGCTCGACGCTTTTATGGACAACAAGGGTTCGGTGTCTCCGGAGGAATTCAGGAGTTTTTGTGCCCCGGTTGTGCTGCTTGCTGAATTTGACGGGCATTGTCTGTCCAGGAGCGACACTTTACGGGCGGATTTGTTGATTGCTAATTATTTGGAGGAGGATTTCCGCGGCCCGCTATTGTGGAGACTGTATGTGGAGGATGTGAAGAGTCCCTCTGGCATGTCCGGCGGCGGGCCTTTGTCTGAGGTTGTCGGTTTGTTTGAAGTGTCGTCAGGCCGGGATTTTTCTTCTGGTCAAGGTGTTTTGGCGGCTCAAGGAGAGGTTGCCCGAGTCGGAAGTCTGAGCATTCCTGTTTCGGCACTGGCGGCAGGGTTGGCTGACGATGCAGCGTTTTCCATGGTCTTGGAATTGGAAGCAGGCGGATATTCAAACCGTTACAGGTTTTGGTCTTATCCGGACGTTTCTTGTCGGTCAGGAGTTTCCTCCGATTTTGGAAAAGTGGAGATTGCGACGGTGGCAGACGAAAATCTTAAGGCGATGCTGGATGCCGGGAAACGGGTTCTTCTGATTCCGAACCATTCTTCTGTAACCGGCAATACGGTCGGAGGCATGTTTGTCCCTGATTTCTGGAATTGGTCCATGTTCAAGACAATTTCTGAAAATGCCGGGAAAGAGGTGTCTCCGGGCACGCTTTCCATAATCAATGACGCTGCACATCCTCTGTTCTCATCTTTTCCGAATCAAGGGCACAGCGACTGGCAATGGTGGAGCATTGCCCTGAATTCCAGACCTTTGATTATGGATGATCTTGATGGTTACCTTCCGCTTGTGCAGGTTATTGACAATGCCGAGAGAAGCCATAAACTGGGAATCGTGGCTGAATTTGCCGTTGGAAACGGCTCTCTGCTTGTCTGCATGACGGATTTGGATGCGATCGCCGACACTCCGGAAGGGGCTGCGTTCCGGGCTTCTGTTCTGCATTATGCTGCTTCCGATGATTTCATTCCGTCTTTCCGCCTCGGGTGGGATGAGTTGGTAAGGTTACTTTATGGGGAGAGGGAGGTGGTGGAGATTCGAGGGGTGGAGAATCAAACCATCTACCCCTGCCCCGGAGCCTTATAGCAAGGAATCTGCTGCGTTACACTCAACTCATCAATTCTCACAACCGCCGAGGTTGCTGCGGTTGCCTCGCTTTCGTGTGCCTTGCATCTTCCTCACTCTAACGCTCCGGCGTTTAGGTGCGGTGTTTGTCATTCCGACCGAGCGGAGCGAGTGGAGGAATCTGCGGTATTTGTCATTCCGAGCATAGCCGAGGAATATGCTTATAGGGCTGCAGCTTCATCTTCCGTCAGGCCCGTCATCGCAGCAATGACTTCTGCCGACATACCGGCATTCTTCATGTTTCTTGCAATTGCTATTTTTTCTCCCTGTTTTCCTTCTTCAAGCCCCTCCTTCTTCCCTTTCTCGAATCCTTCGGCCATGGACTCGTCCATGTCGGCATAGTAGTCCTTCCAAGCATCAACGCGGAGATCGTACATCAGACGCTCATCCGATGACATGCTGTTCTCCTCCGCATACTCCCGGAGCTTCCGGAAAACCTCGTCACGCTCCGCAAACGATACCCTGTCATTCCTGCTCATGTTCTTCAGATTGTAAAGCCACTTCTCCATCATAGTTCCGCACTCTTCCTCCTCCATGGCAAATTTCTTCAAATTTATGAAAATCTGACGGATTTCGTCAACCCTCTCATCCATATTCTTCACGTTCACCATCCGGAAGTCCTTGAGGAACTCCTCCGAGTCATCACCGATGCCGCACCACATCAGATAAATTCCGTAAACTCCCTTTAGTCTGGTGTAGTCCTCTCCTGCTCCGAGCTGTGATGAGAGCATTCTTCCCATATAGTAGAAAGTCCTCTCCAGCAGTCCGGGATGCCCCTTCACCTGCATCTCCAGCAGATACCTGCCGCCTTCCCTGTCTTCGCAGAGGATATCGTACCTGACAGGCTTTTCGTCCAGTGCTGCCGGCAGTGCCTCGGTGTTCAGAAATGTCACTTCCGCCACCTCGAATCCGAGAATTGCCGACAGCAGACTCTCCGTCAGTTCTTTGCTCCTCTCGCTTCCGAACAGAATTTTGAATCCGCCGTCAATCATCGGGTTGATGTACTTCGGCCTGGCACTTTTCCTGCACTCTTTTCCAACTTCACTCATAAATTTAAAATTTAGCGGCGGTTCGACGAATATATTATACTCAGCACCAGGGATTCGTCGAACCGCCGTTAAGGATTTCTGCGAAATCCCCTTTGTCTTAATCCCCAGTTGCTTCGCAACAGCCCCTTACTAAGGGGCGTCACCCTCACTCTGCTCGCTCTCGAATGTCCACCGGACATTCTCGTGAACCGCTCACGACCTCTCCGGGAGCCCGTCGCAGACAAGCGTCTGCTCCTCAGCGGTGTTCGATGAAATTTAATTTTGAATTTCATCGAACTCATATAAATTTAGTATTAATCCAAATCACGCTGCTGGCGTGCGGCTTCTCTGCCACCTGACGGCAATATATGAAGTCCTGCCGGAAAAAGAATTCAGAAAAAGAAAAACCTTCACCGCAGCATGAAGATTTTTCTTTTTCCGGTCAAATTTTCGTTTTCTGACATTTCTTGCGATGAAAACTAAAAGTTTTAGTTGAATATTAATATTTTTTAGTTATCTTTGTTCCAGGCAAGAAAAATGAACTTTATCAGACTGACATTGGCATGAAAACTCTGACGAAAAAGGAAATGGAAATAATGGAGCTGTTCTGGGAGCACGGAGCAATGTTCGTCAAGGAACTTCAGGAATTGTATCCTGACCCGAAACCCCATGTGAACACCCTCTCGACTATGGTCCGTATCCTGGAAAGCAATAGTTTCCTCGGACACAAGGCTTATGGCAACACATATCAATATTATCCTGCGGTCAGCAGAACTGATTACGGAAAAAGCAGATTGTCAGGAATCATAACCAGCTGCTTCGATGATTCATACATGTCTGCCGTTTCTTCGTTTGTCAGGGAAGAGAAGATTTCCGTAGAGGAGCTCAAGGCACTTGTCGAGCAGATAGAGAAAGGAAGACTCTGATATGGACGAAGCAATGAATTTCCTCGTCTACGAGGTAAAGACGGCTGTCATTCTTGCCGTTTTCTACATGTTCTGGCGTCTGCTGTTGCGCAATGACACTTTCCACAGGCTGAACAGGATTGTCCTGCTGGCTATAGCCGTGCTTTCGTTCGTCCTGCCGCTCTGCGTCATTACGGTACATAAAGTTGTCGAGATTCCGTATTTTACAGTCTCTGAACAGACTCCTGTCCCGGCGGAGACCGGCGAATCCGGTACGTTCTGGCAGATTGTCCTGCTTGTCGCATTTGCGGCGGGAGCCGTTGCCGTGCTTGTACATACATGCATTTCTCTTGCTGCCGTTGTCCGCATAATTTCATCAGGAAAGAAAATCCGGTGCGAGGACGGAACCGTAATTGTGCTTACAGGCAAGGCTGAATCCCCTTTCAGCTGGATGAAATATATCGTGATGAACGAACGCGACTATGCTGAACAGCGCGACGAGATTTTTCTGCATGAAAAGGCGCATATATCCCTTCATCATTCAGTCGATCTGCTTCTTGTCGACTTCCTGACAGTCCTGCAATGGTTCAATCCGGCAATATGGATGCTCCGCTATGACCTCAGGGAACTCCATGAATATGAGGCAGATGACATTGTACTCAAGTCCGGCATCGATGCAAAACAATACCAATATCTTTTAATCAGAAAAACTGTTGGCACGAGCGGCCACTCCATTGCCAACAGTTTTAGTCACAGTACACTCAAAAATCGTATTACCATGATGTTACGTAAAAAGTCAACTTTCAGGGCTGCACTCAAGGCCCTCTATGTGATTCCCCTGGCGGGAATTTCTCTTGCCGTCTCCGCAGAGACACGCACTGATTACAAAACCGTTTCTGGCCAACCTGACTCGTCGGCAGTGACAGAGCATTCGGATTCTCTTGGCGCCACCATTGTCATCCTCGGCAAAGATACGCTGAATTTGAGTAAAAACATAATCGGCAACATCGAAAATATTCGGATTTCCGATTCTGCCATCGAAGATGCGAAAATGATTTCTTCGGGAGACTTCGATGTCTATCTTGACGGGAAGTTGGTTGAAGGCGGCTTGAACTCCGTTCCCAAGGAGGATATAGGGTCGATAAGCATCGACAGCAAATCCAGACGCATGGACATTACCTCAAAGGGGAAAATTCTTGATGGCGTTGCTGATGTCTATCTCAACGGAAAGAAATTCAGCGGCCCGTTGAGCGACATCCCGACATCGGCCATAATGTCGATAACGGTAAACAAGAGCGGCACCCGTCCGAGAATAGACATTACTGTCGAGGAATAATTCATCGGGAGCGAAAGCGTATTCCAATGGGAGGCTGGCTAAAAAGGCTGAATTTCCGCAGACCCTTTTTGGTCGCCTCTTCTATTTCCCGGCAAATTCCTTTTTGACGGAGCGGGTCATCATTTTGGCGGCAAAACGCTCCGGGACGAACTTCAGGGCCATGCTGCTGAATTTGTTGGCCAGCCCCACCACGATTGTGCGTTTCCCGGCAAACATGCCGCTGACGCATTTTTCGGCAATCTGCGGGAGAGGAATCGTCAGCAGTTTCCCGCTGTGCCTGTGTTTGCGGATTCTCGCTATGATTTCAGGCTTTGTCTCCATCGGGCCCGGAATTGCGACGCTTACGGACATACCTGTCCCTCTGACTTCTTCCCTGAGCCCCACTGAAAAATATCTCACGAACGCTTTTGACGCAGGATATACCGTCTTGCACCCGCACGGGATGAGGGATGCCATGGATGATATGTTGAGGACATACGATCTGTCGTTCTCCAGCATGTTGTCAAGCAATTGTTTGGTCATCAGGGCAGTGGCCCCTGCATTCAGCTGGATCATCGTGCGTATGTAGTCGAACGGCACCTTTGTCAGAAGATTGCTTCCTCCGAAGCCGGCATTGTTTATGAGTGCGAATACCTTGTAGGAAGAATTGATGCTGTCGGTCATTTCCTTCAGGGCATTGAAATCGGTAAGGTCCAGTTCAAAACATACGCTGTCCGTGCCCTTTGCCCTGCACATCTCCGACACGTCTTTCAGGTTTTCGCCCGGCAGGGCAACCAATATCGTATTTATCCCTCTGGAGGCTATATTAAGAGCGATTTCCTTTCCCAATCCAGTGCTTGCACCGGTCACAACAGCATATTTTTCTCCCATGGCAAATGTTTCAGAAAGCGGCGCAAAGATAACAATTTCACTGGACAGGTGCAATATAACAATTTTTTAATCTCCGGTAACGAGTTCGTAACTTCTTCTTAAAAATCATGATAACATCGCGGAATATCTTTGCCGCCGGAAACAATATAAGAAAGGAGTGAGAAAGACGATTTGCGTGCTGGCGGCTGCTGTCATAGGAATCTTCGCCGGCAGAACTGACGCCCAGACAAGGATATCGGGCGTAATCATGGACCTTGATACGGGTGAACCGCTCATCGGGGCGGCAATCATGGTGAGCAACACTTCGGAAGGAACTGTAGCGGATGCCGACGGACACTTTGAAATGCTCCTGAAAAGAGAAGCGGCGGACTTGGATGTGATGTATATAGGTTACAGGACGCTGACATTTGCCGTAAGAATGGACAACGGCAAACTTACCTTCGACCCGAAAGGCAATCCGGTGACTTTCGGCGAAGGAGGATTGAAAATACTGCTTGTCCCTGACGAGGAAGTCCTTGAAAATGCCGTGGTCACGGGCAGGAAGAACCTTGAATCCCTGCAGGCTCTTAAAAATGAGCGCATCGCTTCCGGTTTCGCAATTGAGAACATGGGAGCAAAGGAAATGAGCATCAAGGGAATATCAGACGCACAGGAAAGTGTCGTGAAGCTCTCCGGAATATCGGTCGCCGACGCAGGGCAACTGATAGTCAGAGGTTTGGGCGACAGATACAGCACCACGACCCTGAACGGACTTCCCATAGCCTCTCCGAATCCTGACAACAAACTTATACCTCTCGACATATTTCCCGCCTCCACAATCCAGAACATTACCGTGAGCAAGGTTTATGAGGCAAGTTCATTTGCCGACTATTCCGGCGCACACGTGGACATCAGCACAAAGGAAGGGGCCGGAAACGATTTCTTCAACGTGTCATTTGCCGCAGGCGGGTATTTCAATACATGGGGTTCCGGATTCAGGCAAATGGATTCCCGTTCGCAGTTCTCAACCCCGGGGCTCGATGCCGGCGCTGAAAATGTCTCCCATTCGGAATTTTCGTCATACGTGCTGAACAACGACATTTTCAATACTTCGTTCACGACGAAAGCCGTTACCGTCCTCCCTGACATGAGCGGAAACATAGGTTGGGGCAAAACCCTGAAGCTCGGCACGCACGACCTGAGCATACTTGCCACTGCGAGCATGAAATCAGCCGACGAGACTATTCTTGACGCATATTACCGCACCTACGAGGCAAGTTCATCCGCTTCGCTCAAGAGCAATTACGATTACGACAGTTATACCAGGAAACTGAATATCGCCGCCTTGCTCAATGTCCAGTACACTATGCGGGAGAGCGACAATATCGGCTTCACGGCATTCTTTGCAAGGAATGCGAAAAACACCCACCTCGACAGGGACGGCTACGATTACCTCGAATCATACGATCTCATAGGCCGCAACCAGGTTACACACATTTACATGCTGCAGAATTACCAGCTGACCGGGCACCATGAATTCGGGGACTCATGGCTTCTCGACTGGGGAGCATCGGCGAGCCTTACGGCAAGCGACGAGCCTGACAGGCGGCAGGTGATGTTCCGCAGGATGGATGACGGGACGGTAAGTTTCTTCCAGCTGAACCAGCAGGAGACACAGCGGTATTATGGCAATCTCGATGAAAACGAAATGGTTGCGGACGTAAAGTCCACATACAGGTTCGACGACAGGGGCAACCGCCTGCGCATGGGGCTTTCCGCAAAATACAAGAACCGCACGTTCAATACCACGAGGTTTTACTACAACCTCAGATCCTATACCGATCCTGTCACGGATTTCGACAACATGGACTCTTGGCTCGGCTATGACAGCATAAGGGAAGGGATCATTTCAGTGACGCGTGCCCAGCACCGTAGAGACAGGTATGACGCGTACAGCGCAATAGCGGCGGCATTTATTGAGACAGACCTCAAGTTCGGAGAAAAATGGTCGCTCAATGCGGGACTCAGGGCTGAATTCAGCCGCCAGAGCGTGGACTATAACGACGATGTGGCGGACCTCACGAGAAATCTCGACGCAATAGACCTCTTTCCGGCAATAAACCTGAGATATGACGTGCGCAAGAACCATATTCTGAGGCTTTCCCTGTCGAGGACAATCACGAGGCCGTCTTTTGTGGAAATGGCTCCATTCCTCTATCAGGAGAGTTTTGGCGGGGCGCAGATAAGAGGTAACGAATATCTCGAGAACGGCTACAACTACAACGTGGACCTCAAATACGAGTTTTTCCGGGACGCTTCGGACGACATGTTTGCAGTCACGGGATATTTCAAATACCTTGAAAACCCGATAGAACGCACGCAGAGGATGTCCGGCGGCGCCACAGAGCACTCTTTCCAGAATGCCGACAACGGAATCGCCGCAGGAGTCGAAGTCGAGTTCAAGAAAACCATAATAAAATATCTGCTTTTCTCCGCAAACGCATCCTACATGTACACCAACGTTATCCTCCCGGAAGGCGGAGTCTATACCAACATGCAGCGTTCGCTTCAGGGCGCGTCCCCATATCTCGTGAATGCGGACCTGAGCTATACGCCGGAATTCCGGAACGGTTCGACCCTCTCCCTTGCCCTGCTGTATAATCTTCAGGGCCCGAGAATACAGTCCGTCGGAATCCTCGGCCTGGGCGATGTGATTCAGAAACCTCTGCACAGCCTCGACTTCAACTGCACCTACGGCATAAACAGGCATTTGTCCGTAAGGCTTTCGTTGCGCAACCTCCTTGACTCGAAGGTCATGCTCGTGCAGGATGTGCCTAATGCCGACAGGACCGTGGATGTGGAGAGATGGGGACTCGGAAGAGGAATGGAAATAGGAATAAGTTATTCGTTATAAACATTTTTTATTAATCTTTTTCAAAAATGAGAAAATTCAATCTGATGTCAGCCGTTGCGGTAATCGCATGCTATGCCGCAGGCATTTCCTCCTGTACGGAAACTGATCCGGACAACACAACTGACGGAGTGAACGAAATCAGCGGTTATGTTACCGAAGACATGGTACTTGCTTCAGGACAGACCTATTATCTTACGGGAAGCCTTCAGGTACAGGCCCCTGCCACGCTTACAATCCAGCCGGGAGTGCAGATAATAGCCCGCGACAACGGTGAAATCAACTACATCCTCATCGAACAGGGCGCAAAAATCGACGCACAGGGTACTGCAAGTGCCCCTATCGTCATGACATCCGAAACCAAGGAAGCCGGTGCATGGGGCGGACTTCATATTTGCGGATATTCCCACACCAATGCAACTTCAGGCGTGTCTGAAATCGGGAATGCTCCATACGGCGGAGAAGACCTCGCTGACAATTCCGGAACTCTCAAGTATATAAGGCTCGAATATACCGGCTATAGCCTTGACGATACGCACGAGGCCAACGGAATTTCCCTCTATGGCGTCGGAAGCGGCACATCCATTTCCTACGTGCAGATTTACAGGGGCTCTGACGACGGCATCGAATTTTTCGGCGGTTCCGTGAACATCGACCACTGCGTGGTTGTGGACTGCTCCGACGACTCGTACGACTGGACAGAGGGCTGGAACGGAACGGCTGACTACATTGTGGCTTATCAGAGCGCACAGAGCGAACTCGGCTATGACTGCGATTGCCTCATGGAGTGCGACAACAACAGCAACAACGCCGCAATCACCCCTATATCCAACCCTACAATCAACCATGCCACCCTCATCGGCAACTCCAGCACCGCAAATTCGAGGGGAATAAGGCTCCGTGCCGGAACATACGCCAACATTTCCAATACCCTCGTGTCAGGAAAGGCTAGCGGCATCACCCTGGAGACTACCGAGACCGTACAGTCGTTCATCAACGGGGATTCAAGTTTTTCGAATGTCGCTCTGTCATCATCTTTCGTGAATGAGGAAACCTCCAATCAGGGCTATCTTTCGGCAGACTTCGTCGATGACGGGAATCTTGTGGACCAGACCATCTCGTTTACCGGACGCTATATCGGCACTGTTGACGGCAGGGGCGCAGTCTCTGCAGACAACGACTGGACCGCCGGCTGGACTTTATAATTTTGATATCGGTAAAATCTCGCTTTGTCAGAAGGCGGCGTTCGGGAACAGTTTTCCGAATGCCGCTTTCAGGTTTTGGTCCGGCCCGGACGAAAGCAGGATAACTTTTCCGCTGCCGGACAGCGGAACGGATGCTTGTTGAGGGCTGCTGCCTTTCGAAGAAAGGTCAGGCAGCAGCCCGTCTTCAGACATCACATCGAGCAGATGCCTTGCCACGGCAGGTGCGGGGTCGATTATAGTCACGCCGGGACCGACAGCCTCCCGGATTGTCTCCATAAGGAATGGATAATGAGTGCATCCGAGCACTATCACGTCAGCCCCGGCGTCGAGAAGCGGCTGCAGGCTGGTACGCACCGTCTTTTCCGCTTCAGGCCCGGAAGTGATGCCCCTTTCCACAAGTTCCACGAACCCTTCTCCGACATGCTCGACTACCCGGACCTTGCTTCCGGCCAACTCCCTTGAATGCCTGTATTTCTCTCCTTTGAGTGTTCCCGCTGTGGCAAGCACGCCCACTACGCCTGTCTTTGTTAGTCCAACTGCAGGCTTTACGGCAGGCTCCATGCCTATAAACATGATGTGGTCCCTCCTGCCTCCTGAAATCTCCGTCACCTTTTTTCTCACTGCCGGATTTTCCCTGTCGGAATATTCCCTGCGGAGAGTTGCGATCGCCGCTGCGGTAGCGGTGTTGCACGCCACCACGATTATGTCCGCACCTTTTTCCACCAGCAGTTCCGTGATCTCCCTTGCCCGGTCAGTGACGTATTCTTTCGTCTTTTCCCCGTAAGGACAGTGCGCATTGTCCGAATAATATATGAAACTTTCCTCCGGAAGGAGCCGTCTTATCTCCCGGAATACTGAAAGTCCGCCTATTCCCGAATCGAAAATCCCTGTCATCGTTTCCCAAAATGAATATTCTTGGTAGGCCGGAGGTGCATTTATACCGACTTTTTAGGATTGTGGCCCGTCCTCCGCCGTCATACCTTTGCATCCGCGAAAATAAACAAAATAGACATTATCATGAAAAGAATCAGCATGACAACAATCGCCGCAATCTCTGCAATCTTTGCGGCATGCAGCTGCGGCAACGGAGAAAACACATCTGCGGAGGTGAATCTGGCATCCCTCTCGGGCACATATTCAGGCTACAGCCTGGCAACTTGCCAGATGTTTACGGACATGCTGGCCACTGACCAGACGCTTACGGTCACGGACAACGGCGACGAGACCCTTTCCATAAGTTACACTTCGGACATGTTCGGAGAATTTTCCATGCCTTCTTGCACGGTGACGGCCTCCGACGGGACATGTTCGATATCCGGTTCCGGAAATACCGTAATGGGCATGGGCGGGAGCACTAGCGAATATGAAGCATCCCTGAAAGCCGTTGCAGGCAACGGTTCATCGGAATTCACCTTTTCCGTCCCTTCCGTCATGGGCGGACTGACTATTGTCTTCCATGAAGGTGCAGTCCCTCCTGCACGTGCGGTTGCCGGATCATACACGGGAACATTTGACATGACGGTCGCCGGTTCTCCTTCGGGCAGCATGACAGACTTCGGCTGTACAATTGCATACGTCGATGACAACACAGTCGGCATCACTCTCGATGAAATCACCGCAATGGGCAACATGACGCTCTCCCTCTCCGTGGACAATGTCGCCGTAACAGCCACGGACTCCGGATATTCCCTTTCAGGAGACATAGATACGACGAGCGGCAGCACAAAAATAACCGGTACGGTGTCGGGTACAATCACTTCTGACGGTACGGCCGCCATCACGTTTGAGTTCAAGCCGGGAGCGATGCCTATGAACATAACCGGCGTATTCTCCACAGCATCATCTGACTCTGCGGAATGAGCACGAGGTTTCTTAAGCCATTTGTTGTTGCGGGAACGGCACTGGTGCTGTTCCCGTCTTGTGAAGGGCTGCTTTCCGGAACATACGACATCCCTGAGGCGTCGTCTGACTACGGATTCATCCGGACTGAAACCCTTGTGGACTGCGGCACTGTCTATATAAACTCTTCACAGTACACCCATTGGGTATATCTCGACTTTAAAAATGCAGAGGCGGACTCCGTGAATATAGTTTCCGGCGACCCGCTTCCCGAAACCTGGGACATCGCCGTACACCGCTACGACACAAAGACCAACGGCGGCTCCGTGGCGATGACCTCCTACACTGACATAGAGGCGTTCGAGGATTCGGGCACAATGCCGTCTGACGGGGATTTCGTGGCTGACGTATGGACCGAAGATGTCATAGCAACAGACATGAGCGGGATGATGCAGGGAAATATAGAATATGCCGAGGACTGGTACAATGCCGAACTTTCCAAATGGCTGGATGTGGACACGAGTACCATGCCTCCGATATACACCAAGTCTGACAATGTCTTTGTCCTCAGGACATCCGACGGCAGGAAAATCGCCATACGGCTCGAAAACTATATGGACGGGAGCGGTACCAAAGGCTATATGACCATACAATACAAGACCATTGCGGAATGAAAGCGTTTTTTCTGAAAATTCTGCTGGTCCCGGCCTTCATTTCCGTAACCTCCCTTCATGCTGCCGCAGAATATACCGTCAGGGGAAAGATTACGGACAGCGACGGGGAACCTCTCGCAGGTGCGTCGATTGTTGTGCGCGGACTGTCCGGTACGGGAGCAATGGCCGACGCCGAAGGAAATTATGTCCTGAAAGTCCCTGATGACAGGCAGCATACGATTGTGGTCTCGTTCATGGGATTCATGACACAGTCGCGCATTCTTAAACCGGAAGACGCGTCGCACGTGGATTTTTCCCTTGAAGAGAACACGGTGAACCTCGACCAGGTCGTGGTGACGGGCACACGCACACCAAAGACGCTGAAGGATGCTCCTATTACCACGAGGGTGATAACGTCACTGGACATCGAGCGCAGCGACGCCTCCGATATACAGGACCTGCTCGTGGCGGAGTTGCCCGGAATCGAATTCTCATTTTCAATGGACCAGCAGATCAACGTCAATCTTCAGGGATTCGGCGGAAGTTCAGTGCTCTT
>CALVDU010000041.1 GCA_944326375.1 uncultured Bacteroidales bacterium
GACCCTACTTGGATCACCGAATCCATCGGAGGACGTTTCAACGACGGAAAAATCAAGGTCACCAAGACATCATTCCGTTTCCTGCAGACCCTCTACAACCTCGGACCGGCACCGGAGCCTAACATGACCGTGCTCTGGAGTCCGGAACTTCCTGAAGGGTTCAAGGATTTCTGCGCAAAAGTCTCTATCGACACAAGTTCAGTACAGTATGAGAATGACAACCTCATGAGGGAAACCCGCAAATGCGACGACTACGGAATCGCATGCTGCGTCTCATATCAGGCTGTCGACAAGGCAATCCAGTTCTTCGGAGCACGCGCCAACCTTGCAAAGGCTCTTCTGCTTGCAATCAACGGCGGACGCTGCGAAAATACAGGAACTGTGATGGTCGAAGGCATAGAGCCGCTCAAGAGCGACGTGCTCAACTATGACGAAGTTCTCGCAAACTACAAGAAGGTGCTTCATGAAGTGGCAAGGGTGTACAACGAGGCTATGAACATCATCCACTACATGCACGACAAATACGACTATGAGCGTTCCCAGATGGCATTCATCGACACCAATCCGTCGATTAACCTCGCATACGGCGTTGCCGGAATGTCCATTGCCGCAGACTCGCTCTCAGCAATCAAATATGCCAAGGTAACAGCCCACCGCAATGCAGACGGACTTACCGACGGGTTCGACATCAAGGGCGAATACCCATGCTTCGGCAACGACGACGACAGGGTGGACAACATTGCAAGGGAACTCATTCACTACTTCAACGCCGAACTCTGCAAACTCCCTATATACAAGAATGCACAGCCTACGCTCTCGATTCTGACAATCACATCCAACGTGATGTACGGCAAGAAGACGGGTGCGACACCTGACGGACGCGGAAAAGGCGTGGCATTCGCTCCGGGAGCAAACCCTATGCACGGAAGAGACTGCCACGGTGCAATCGCTTCGCTCAGTTCCGTGGCAAAACTCGACTACCACGACGCACTTGACGGCATAAGCAACACATTCTCAATCGTGCCGAAATCCCTCGGCCCTACGGACGAGGAAAGGGTTGAAAACCTCGTGACCATGATGGACGGCTATTTCACCAAAGGTGCGCACCACCTCAACGTGAACGTGCTCAACAGGGAAATGCTCGAAGATGCAATGGAGCATCCGGAGAAATATCCGCAGCTCACGATAAGGGTTTCGGGCTATGCCGTGAACTTCGTGAAACTCAGCAGGGAACATCAGCTGGAAGTCATTGCAAGGACTTTCCACAACTCCCTGTAAGATTGCTGACGCAAAGGGAATTTTAAGTCTTTGAAATGAACTTGAAAGTACATTCATACGAAAGTATGGGAACTTACGATGGGCCGGGAATCCGGCTCGTCGTTTTTTTGCAGGGATGCCCGTTCAAATGTCTTTATTGCGCCAATCCCGACACTATCGCATTTGAGGGGGGCACGCCGACAGAGGCATCCGGAATAGTTGCCATGGCCGTGAGCCAGAAACCGTTTTTCGGTAAACGCGGCGGGGTCACATTCTCCGGTGGAGAGCCTACGGCACAGGCGGAAGCCCTCGTTCCCCTGGTCAAGGAACTCCATGAAAACGGAATCCATGTGTGCATAGACACCAACGGAGGAATATGGAACAGCCATGTGGAGGGACTCCTTTCTCTTGCAGACCTTGTGCTGCTGGACGTGAAACAGATCAATCCCGAAAAGCATCTTGCCCTTACCGGAAGGAGCAATTCACAGACACTCAAGACTGCGCAATGGCTTGAAGAGCACGGGAAGCCGTTTTGGCTGAGGTATGTGCTCGTACCGGGCATAAGCGACGCCGAAGAAGATATCCGGGCTCTCGGAGAACATTTCGGACATTCCGACTCTTTCGATCCGGCGTCAGCAACGGACGGCGGAAATAATTTGCCTTCAGAAGGCTACAAAATGATTCAAAGGGTCGAAATTCTCCCCTACCATACGCTTGGAGTGAACAAATATGAGTCTCTCGGGCAGGAATACAGGCTGAAAGACACACCGCTGAACACAAAGGAGCAACTGGACAGGGCAAAACGCCTTTTCGACGAATACTTCGGCTGTGTTGTAATAAATTAAGACTCTTCCTGCAACGAAAGAACTGCAGAAACAGGGATGTTGAGCTTCGAGAATGCGAACATCTTTTTGCCCTCTTTTTCTGTCAGCCTGCGGCAAAAACTCATATCAATCCGCAGCGAAAACTGACGGAATAATGCCAAAAATCAATACCAGCAGAAGCCGCTGGGAGCGACACCGGCATCATAAGTTCCGAGAAGTTCGCCGGAAGCCGAATATCGCAACAGTTTCCCCGGGGATGAATAGTCCCCGGCATAGGCGATGAAGAACTCCTTGCCGTCCGGAGACACTGCCGCACCATAGAAAGGATATTCCTCGGACACTATCTTTGGTTCCGCAGGCAAAGAGGCGGCGCCGGCAGCAATTTCATAGAGGACCGCACCTCTCAGATAATAAAGGCTCTTTCCGTCAGGCGAAGCAAACAGGTTCGACACGCTGTCAAATTCCCCGAACTCCAGTTCCAATTCTTCAGTAAAAGTATCGGTATTCACCTTATGCAAAGCAGGCTTTTCAAGTTTTGCCGTATAATCAGCATTCCACCCGCCGTCAGTAAGTACCCAAAGTGCACCGTCTGCCCCGAAAGCCATCGACTCAGGCTGTTCGCCGATTTCCAGCACATCATCCATTACCGTGTCAGAATCCGTGTCAATCTTGAAAATCACATTGCCGTACGACCATGAATTGACATAAACGAAATTCCCGGAAGCCGGAGCGAGGAACATTTCAGTCGAACGATAAACAGTTTTTATCTCTCCCGTCTTCTGGCAAGTCGAAGGATTGAAGATAATTATGTCCCCGCTGTTCAACTGCGAAATATAACCTTTTGTATCGGAGACGATATGGACATAACGAGGACTTCCGTCCAATCCGGAAATCCTGCCGGTTTCCTGCATCGTGGACAAGTCGAGCCTTATCACACAGCCTGTTTTCGTCACGGCCAGCCAGCCCGTGTCACCGCTTACGGTCATCGACTGGATTCCGTCCAAAGACACGTCCGAGGCCGGAAAAACTCTGTCCGTAAGCGTCCCGGCTTCAATATCATAAAGGGACAACGAAGAATTGCCCTGACCATAGCCTCCCTCATTGATGACAAAAAGAGCGGAACCTTGTTCTCTGACATCAGAACCATCGGACGCATTGTCGCCGGAATTGCCGGCTTTTTCACATCCGAAACACACGAGCCCGAGAATCACAAAAAACGGAAATTTTTTCATGAAACTTTAGTTTTAATAGCAGAGGGCAAAGATAAGAAATTTTGATTTTTTGGAAAATTTCAAAACTGTTTCTTAAATTTCGGAAAAATTACACCCATGAAAGACGTTGCACTTGTATTGTCGAGCGGAGGCCCCAGGGGCTTCGCATACATCGGAGCGATTGAAGAACTCGAATCGCGGGGCTACAGGATTACATCAATTGCCGGAACATCCATCGGCTCTCTCATAGGAGGGATGTATGCCGCCGGCAGGATGCAGGAAGTCAAGGAATGGCTGTTCTCCCTCAACGCATGGAAAGTATTCGGACTGATGGACATAGCCATAAGCCGGAACCACCTCGTCAAGGGCGACAAGGTAATAGAAGCCCTGAAGGAAATCGTACCGGAAACAAACATCGAAGATCTCGACATACCATACAAGGCAATCGCCACCGACCTGTTCACGGGAGAGGAAATCATTTTTTCGGAAGGAGACCTTTTTCAGGCGATAAGGGCTTCCATCTCGATTCCGTCGCTGTTCCGCCCGGTAAAATACGGCATGCGCACCCTCATAGACGGAGGGATCGCCAATACCATGCCTCTCAACAGGGTAGAACGCAACGGGCATGACATCCTCGTGGCCTTCAATGTCAACGATGTGGATGTGGACGAAATTCGGCAGGCGCTCGTGACCTCGGCAGACGCAGAATCGGCGAGAGAAGCCGACGAGGCCAAACGCCATGCGGAAAACAAGGCCGTACTCGATTCCGTACTCCACAATGACACTATGACTTTCCAGGAAAAATTCAAGCTTGCCCGAATCCAGGGCCAGAAAATCATCCGCCACGCATTCGAAAAGGAAGACAAGCCGGAGCCTGCCATAGACCCGGATGCCAACTACTTCACCATTCTGTCCAGGACATTCGACCTCATGAACCACGTGAACTCAAAAATGATGGCGCAGATGTGTCCTCCCGATGTCCTTGTCAACATGCCGTTCGACGCTTTCGGCGCAATTTCCGACTATGCCCGTGCGGAAGAGATTTGTGAGGCAGGCAGGGTTTTGATGCATGATGCTCTCGACAAATACGAGTCCGGGGCCGGCGCAGAATAGCAGACATCCTGCTGCGTTACGTTCGGGACTAAAGCGTGGAGCGGAGAAGGCTCGGGGCGACACGGTACGGCGTAGAACGCACATAAAGCAGCCACTGGCCGAGATAATACGGCACCATTATAAGGAACCGCTCATACTCAAGCGGTTCCACATATCTGTTCCATGCAAGGATGAAATCTGAAAAAACGAAAAACATCGCTCCGAGAGCATAAAGCACACTTCGCTGCATGAGAGCAAAAAAAAGCATGAGCAAAATTATCAGACAATAGAATGCCACCCCTCCCCTCTCGACTCCGGAAGGGACTTCCGGCACTATCCGGACCATGGCGGAAAGCAGCAGGACAGCCATACCGCACCCTGCGACAATCACGTAAGCCACCCTCTTGCCGGTCATAAGTGCAGAAAAGGACTTTGAGGACATCCTTCCAGCCTTGAAAAGTTTCTGCATGAAATACAGTATGAGGAACAGATGCGCCACTGCAAAACATTCCATCTGTCCCATAAAGTTGCCTGCGGCCCCCATGAAATCCCCGGCCGCCGAAGCAAAGAACGCAAAAGACATCGGCAGAGGCACAAGCCACAGCGAAAAAACCGCCAGCACGCCCAGCGGGAACGAAATCTTGAACGGAATCCCTACCGGAAGGAAATAAAGCACGGCAAAGCCGGCGAAAATCAACGACGAAGCCCATACCATTACCTTCAGGCTTCTTCCCGAAACATTTTTCCCGAACATAAGACAACCGGAATTTTCGACAAGATAGTGAAAATTCCGGCTGTATCAAAACATCCCAGGCGGTCCGGTTGTCAGAAGGCGTAGCCGACGGAAACGGCAAAAGTCCCGTTGAGGTACGAGCCGGCAGGGGCAATCAGATATGCCGCATTGAGCCTCACGCCGAACAGCCCGGCACCGAGGCCCACCGACGCAAACGACGGGAGAACCGTCTCCGCTCCGCCATAATGATATCCTGCAC